>NZ_CBFHAZ010000058.1:0-39513 GCF_965653655.1 Pseudomonas onubensis
GGCTTGCTCGCGAATGCGGTCAATCAGCCACCGAATGCATCAACTGACACACCGCATTCGCGAGCAAGCCCGCTCCCACAGGGTTCTTCACATTATTCAGGGATTGTCGACATGAGCTTTATCACCGAAATCAAAACCTTCGCCGCCCTCGGCAGCGGCGTTATCGGCAGCGGCTGGGTGTCCCGTGCCCTGGCCCACGGCCAGGATGTAGTCGCCTGGGACCCGGCGCCTGGCGCTGAAGCGGCCCTGCGCAAACGCGTCGCCAACGCCTGGGGCGCCCTGGAGAAACAAGGCCTGGCGCCGGGCGCCTCCCAGGACCGCCTGCGCTTTGTCGCCACCATTGAAGAATGCGTGAAAGACGCCGACTTCATCCAGGAAAGCGCCCCGGAGCGCCTGGAGTTGAAGCTGGAATTGCACAGCAAGATCAGCGCAGCCGCAAAGCCGAACGCACTGATCGGCTCCAGCACCTCGGGTCTGTTGCCGAGTGAATTCTACGAGGGTTCAACCCACCCGGAACGCTGTGTGGTCGGCCACCCGTTCAACCCGGTTTACCTGCTGCCGCTGGTCGAAGTGGTGGGTGGCAAAAACACCGCGCCGGAGGCGATTCAGGCAGCGATCAAGGTGTATGAATCCCTCGGCATGCGCCCGCTGCATGTGCGTAAGGAAGTGCCAGGGTTTATCGCCGACCGGTTGCTCGAAGCCTTGTGGCGTGAGGCGTTGCACCTGGTCAATGATGGCGTGGCGACGACGGGCGAGATCGATGATGCGATTCGTTTTGGCGCCGGTTTGCGCTGGTCGTTCATGGGCACATTCCTGACTTACACCCTCGCCGGCGGCGATGCCGGCATGCGCCACTTCATGGCCCAGTTCGGCCCGGCGCTGCAGTTGCCGTGGACCTATTTGCCGGCGCCGGAGCTGACCGACAAGTTGATTGATGATGTGGTCGATGGCACCAGTGATCAGCTGGGCAAGCACAGCATTTCGGCGCTGGAGCGCTATCGTGATGATTGCCTGCTGGCGGTGCTTGAGGCGGTGAAAACCACCAAAGAAAAACACGGTATGACTTTCGCTGAATAACCAATGTGGGAGCGGGCTTGCTCGCGAAGGCAGTGTGTCAGTTGATGCATTCGGTACTGACCCACCGCATTCGCGAGCAAGCCCGCTCCCACATTTCTGACCGAGTATATTTTCGGAATCCACACCATGCCTGCGCTCACGACTTACACCACCCACATCCAGCCCGACTGGGTCGACTACAACGGCCACCTGCGTGATGCGTTCTACCTGCTGATCTTCAGCTACGCCACCGACGCGCTGATGGACACCGTCGGGCTGGACAGCGAAAACCGCGAAGCCAGCGGCCACTCCCTGTTCACCCTGGAACTGCACCTCAACTACCTGCACGAAGTGAAACTCGGCGCAGAAGTAGAGGTGCACACCCAACTGATCGCCCACGACGCCAAGCGCCTGCACCTCTATCACAGCCTGCATCTGGTGGGCGATGCGAAGGAACTGGCCGGCAACGAACAGATGCTGCTGCACGTCGATCTGGCGGGGCCGCATTCGGCGCCGTTTACCAAGGCCACGCTGGAAAAGCTCGCGGGCATCAGCGCCGAACAGGCCGACCTGCCGCGCCCTGCCTTGCTGGGCCGAGTGATTGGATTACCGCCTAAAAAATAACAAGGAGCGCACATGCAAACGGCCACCGCTGTTGCCGATTTCCGTACTTACCCGAAGATCTGCGACCTTGCCGAGGCGCAGGTGCTGGAAGATCAGATTCGCGTGCGATGGGCCGATGGGCGGGTCAGCCCGTTCCATCATCAGTGGCTGCGCGATAACTGCCCGTGCAGCGAATGCGTGTACAGCGTAACCCGCGAGCAGGTGCTGGAAATTGTCGATGTGGACGAGCATCTGCGCGCCGTCAGTGCGCGTATCGATCAGGGCTTTCTGAGCGTGGAGTGGCACGGCGGTCATCGCAGCCAGTACGACCCTGGCTGGTTGCGCGCCCACGCCTACGACGCCCAATCGCGCGCCGAACGCCGTGCGGCCAAACCCAAGTCGCAACTGTGGGACAGCGCCTTCGAGCTGCCCATCTTTGAATACTCTGCGGTGATGGAAGACCCTATAGCCCTGCTGCAATGGCTGTTGGCCGTGCGTGACTGCGGCCTTACGCAAATCCGTGGCGTGCCCACCGAGCCAGGCTCGCTTGCACTGATCGCCAAGCGCATTTCATTTATTCGCGAGAGCAACTTTGGCGTGCTGTTCAACGTGCAATCCAAGGCCGATGCCGACAGTAACGCCTACACCGCTTTCAACCTGCCGCTGCACAGTGATTTGCCGACACGGGAGCTGCAACCGGGCCTGCAGTTTCTGCATTGCCTGGTGAACGATGCCGACGGTGGCGAGAGCATTTTTGTCGATGGGTTTGCCATCGCTCAGGCGCTGCGCAGCGAAGACCCCGAGGCGTTCCGCGCGCTGTGTGAAATCCCGGTGGAATTTCGCAATAAAGACCGTCATAGCGACTATCGCCGCCTGGCACCGATCATTGCGCTGGATGCCTTGGGTGATGTGGCAGAGATTCGCATGGCTAACTTTTTGCGTGGGCCATTTGAGGCCGGCGTGGAGCAAATGCCGTTGTTGTATCGGGCGTATCGGCGCTTTATTGCGATGACGCGTGAGGATCGTTTTCGGCTGGTCAAGCGCCTGAATCCGGGTGAACTGTGGTGCTTCGATAACCGCCGCACGTTGCATGCGCGCAATGCGTTTGACCCGGCTTCGGGAGCGCGGCATTTTCAG
Organism: Pseudomonas onubensis; assembly: GCF_965653655.1. Taxonomy (NCBI): domain Bacteria; kingdom Pseudomonadati; phylum Pseudomonadota; class Gammaproteobacteria; order Pseudomonadales; family Pseudomonadaceae; genus Pseudomonas; species Pseudomonas onubensis. The sequence goes on from NZ_CBFHAZ010000058.1 coordinate 2,797, forward strand.
GGTTGTTACATTGATCGGGATGAGTTGTTGTCCAGGATACTGGTGTTGCAAAGGTAGACCGAGGCGCCTGCATTCGCGAGCAAGCCCGCTCCCACATTTGACCCCATTTCAAAGGTAAAACTCGGTCAAGTGTGGGAGCGGGCTTGCTCGCGAAGAGGCCAGCACAGCCACCACAAATCCCAGCCAAAAAAAGCCCCGGGCCAGCCGTGACTGGATCGGGGCAGAGTGCTTGGTGTGAGCGTGACATCCCGAGGGTGACCAAACCTTCAAGGTGCGTGCCTGGCCTTCAGTGTGCCTCTTACTGCTATCGGTAAATGACCCGAAAACGACCTGTTCATAGCCATCTGAGCCATTCGTGGATTCTGCCCTTGCCGACCGGCCGAGGGCCTACCAGAATCCCAATCAACCCCGCTCCCTACACCAGGATAAACGTCATGATGCACGCGGACTTGATTGACCAGGATGACCTGCTGAGCCAACTGCGCTCGCTGGGTTTTGAGGTATCCAGCGGCGCCAGCGCCGAACAGGCTTGCGAGTGTGCGGTGCGTGGTTTGAGCCCTGCGCGGGCCAAGGCGCTCAAGGGCATGGTGGAGCAGATGTACACCGGCAGCGCGACGATATTGCCGGCTGTGCGCCAGGCGATCGACAAGCAGTTGTTGCCGGCTTTGGTGCAGTTCAAGCAAAGCTCTGGAGCCTGATAGATCGCATTCGCGAGCAAGCCCGCTCCCACATTTGACTGCATTTCAAAGATGGAACTCGGTCAAATGTGGGAGCGGGCTTGCTCGCGAATGCAGACAACCCGGTCTAGAGCCTTACACTCGCGAAAGTCGACTCGTTCCGCGCCTGGCTCAACGCCGACATCGGCCCCGACAACGGTGACAGCACCAGTGCCTGCGGAATCGGCATCATAGCCACTTGCTGGGTGGTGTTGGAACCTACGCGCTCATCGCGTGGCGGAATACCAAAGTATTCGCGGTAGCACTTGGAGAAGTGCGGCGTGGACACAAACCCGCACACCGAGGCCACTTCGATGATCGACATCGGCGTTTGCTTGAGCAACTGCCGCGCACGGATCAGGCGCAATTTGAGGTAGTAGCGCGACGGCGAGCAGTGCAGGTATTTCTGGAACAGACGCTCCAGCTGGCGGCGCGACACGGCGACGTAGACGGCCAACTCATCCAGGTCGATCGGCTCTTCGAGGTTGGCTTCCATCAGCGCAACGATTTCCTGCAGCTTCGGCTGGTTGGTGCCGAGCATGTGCTTGAGCGGCACGCGCTGGTGATCCTGTTCATTGCGGATGCGTTCGTACACAAACATCTCGGAGATGGCGGCCGACAATTCACGGCCGTGGTCGCGGCTGATCAGGTGCAGCATCATGTCCAGCGGCGCGGTGCCGCCCGAGCTGGTGAAGCGGTTACGGTCGAGGGTGAACAGGCGTGTGCTCATGGCCACACGCGGGAAGGCTTCCTGCATCGACGCCAGGCATTCCCAGTGCACGCTGCAATCAAAGCCGTCGAGCAAACCGGCGCAGGCCAGGGCCCAACTGCCGGTGCAGACCGCACCAAGGCGGCGCGACTGACGCGCCTGGGCTTGCAGCCACGACACATGTTCACGGGTCACGGTGCGCTGGATACCCACGCCGCCGCAGACGATGATGGTGTCCAGGGCCGGGGCTTTGTGCATGGAGGCATCGGGGGTGATTTGCAGACCGTCGCTGGCCCACACCTGGTTTCCGTCGACACTCAGGGTTGTCCAGCGATACAGCTCGCGGCCGGACAGCTGGTTGGCCATGCGTAGCGGTTCCACTGCCGAAGCCAGGGAAATCAGCGTGAAATTGTCCAGCAGCAAAAAGCCGATGGATTGAGGCGCACGGTTCTGGGGTTGGGCCCCTGAGTTGAACGACGTCATCGCGGTATCTCCTCACACAAAGCGGGTGATGGCCTCAGGCGAGGCTCTTGTTATTGCGCTCGTCTCCAGCAAGAAGCGAGGCTTTAAATGGATAGAGCAAATGCCATGCCTAAAATTGAATGGCCGTCCAATAACTCCTAAAAACGACCTGATGACGCGTCTATATAAGCCCGCGCGGGGAGTGCGGGATATGGCCCGAAATGGACACCAGACCGGCCCTGCTCAAGGGGTGTGAGCAGATCGGTAGCACTTGTGGGAAGGCGCTTTGCGGGTGTGGGAAAGGTCTGTCACCGCACGCACGGGTGACGGGTGGTGAGGTGCGGGATCGTTCGCAAGCTACTTATCTATTTGCGACGCGCTAAAAGGTGGCGCTTTTGGATTTGGATGTTCACTTTTTGAGCAGTGGTGCTGCTTTTGTGGCGAGGGAGCTTGCTCCCGCTGGGCTGCGTAGCGGCCCCAAGATCTTGGGAGCGCTTCGCACTCCAGCGGGAGCAAGCTCCCTCGCCACAAAAACAGATCAGCACTCCACGGCACTCACCGCCAACCCACCTCGCGAAGTTTCCTTGTACTTGTCATGCATATCCGCGCCGGTATCGCGCATGGTGCGGATCACCCGATCCAGGGAAATAAAATGCTGGCCATCACCGCGCAGCGCCATCTGCGCCGCGTTGATCGCCTTCACCGCCGCGATCGCATTACGCTCGATGCACGGCACTTGCACCAGCCCGCCGACCGGGTCGCAGGTCAGGCCGAGGTTATGTTCCAGGCCGATTTCGGCGGCGTTGCACAGTTGCTCCGGCGTGGCGCCGAGGATCTCGGCCAGTCCCGCAGCAGCCATGGCACAGGCTGAACCGACTTCGCCCTGGCAGCCGACTTCGGCGCCGGAGATCGAGGCGTTTTTCTTGCACAGAATCCCGACCGCCGCCGCCCCGAGCAAATAGTCGACCACATTGGCTTCAGTGACTTCTTCACTGAACTTCATAAAGTAGTGCAGCACTGCCGGAATAATCCCCGCTGCGCCATTGGTGGGCGCGGTGACCATGCGCCCTCCAGCGGCGTTTTCTTCATTAACCGCCAAGGCGAACAGGTTGACCCATTCCATGGCGCTCAAGGTTGAGCCGATCACATTCGGTTTGCCCAGCTCCTGCAAACTGCGGTGCAGCTTGGCCGCGCGGCGTCGCACATTCAGGCCGCCGGGCAGGATGCCTTCGTGCTTGAGGCCCTGCTCCACACAGTCCTGCATGGCGCGCCAGAGTTTCATCAGGCCGCTGCGGATTTCTTCCTCGCTGCGCCAGGTTTTTTCGTTGGCCAGCATCAATTCGGCAACGCGCAGGTTGTGGGTCTTGCACAGCTGCAACAGCTCCACCGCGCTGGAAAAATCATACGGCAGCTCAGTGCGGTCCATGTCCGCCACGCCGCTTTGCGCCTGGGCCTCATCCACCACAAAACCGCCGCCGACCGAATAGTAGGTGTCGCGGTGCAGCTCGCCCTCATCACCGAACACCACCAGGGTCATGGCGTTGGGGTGGAATGGCAGGTTTTCGTCGAGCAGGCGCATGTCGCGGGCCCAGATAAACGGCACCGGCAAACGTCCGTCGAGCAACAGCGTGTCGGTTTCGCGCAGGGTGTGAATACGCAGGCCGATCTGCGACGGGTCAATTGCGTCCGGCCATTCGCCCATCAAGCCCATGATGGTAGCGGTGTCGCTGCCGTGGCCGATGCCGGTGGCCGACAACGAGCCATACAGCTGAACTTCGACGCGACGTACTTGTTCCAACATTCCACGTTCACGCAAGTGCTGAACGAACAACGCTGCGGCGCGCATGGGGCCGACGGTGTGAGAACTCGAAGGCCCGATGCCGATCTTGAACAGGTCGAAAACACTGATAGCCATTGCCGTGAAACTCCTCGATGGGCGCGGGCGACCTGCTACGCTGAACTCGCCCGAATAGCGGCATCATCAAGCTTTTGTTGCCCCTCACGGCGTCTCACACCGACGTAACCATGCTCAGCAGCGCCGCCCTCGCACGAACGGGCGTTTTGGCCGTTTTTAGCGGTGCAGATCGCTTGAAACAGCAGTTTTGCCGTTGAAAAAATCTGTAAGCGACGTCACCGACACTGGATACGACCATCCCTGTACTGGATACGACGCCCCCTGTAGGCGTCAGATTTTCGCTGGTACATGATCAGTCTCGACTCGTTTGCAAGGCACCGTGCCGTCAGCTTGAAGCACGCCCCAACCGCAACACTTATAAAGCGCGGCAAATGCCGCCAGAAAAAAGACACAGGAGTCTACCCAGATGAAAGGTTCACCCTCGTTGTTGTTGGCCGCCATGTTGAGTCTGCCAGCCCTGGCGCACGCTGCAGAACCGGCACAATGTCAGACCGTCAACTTCTCCGATGTCGGCTGGACCGACATCACCGTCACCACCGCAACCACCAGTGAAGTGCTCAAGGGCTTGGGCTACAAGCCACGCACAACGATGATCTCGGTACCGGTGACCTACAAGTCGCTGGCCGACGGCAAGAACATGGACATCTTCCTCGGCAACTGGATGCCGACCATGGAAAACGACATCAAGCAGTACCGTGATGCCGGCACCGTGGAAACCGTGCGCGCCAACCTGGAAAACGCCAAGTACACCCTGGCCGTACCCGAGGCGCTGTATAACAAGGGCCTGAAAGACTTCGCCGACATCGTCAAATTCAAGGATGAACTGGGCGGCAAGATCTACGGCATCGAGCCGGGTAACGACGGCAACCGCACCATTCAAACCCTGATCGACAAAGACGCCTTCGGCTTGAAAACCGCAGGTTTCAAGGTGGTAGAGTCCAGCGAAGCCGGGATGCTCTCGCAAGTGGAACGCGCCACCAAACGCGACCAGGCCATCGTGTTCCTCGGTTGGGAACCGCACCCGATGAACACCCGCTTCAAGATGAAGTACCTGACCGGCGGTGACGATTCGTTCGGCCCCAACTATGGCCAGGCCACCATCTACACCAACGTTCGCAAGGGCTACACCCAGGAATGCAGCAACGTCGGTCAGTTGCTGAAAAACCTGTCGTTCACCCTGAACATGGAAAGCACCCTGATGGGTAAAGTCCTGGACGACAAACAAAAACCCGACGCAGCCGCCAAAGCCTGGCTCAAAGCCAACCCGCAAGTGCTCGACACTTGGCTCGCCGGTGTCACCACCGTTGATGGCAAACCAGGGCTGGACGCCGTTAAAGCTTACCTCGCCAAGTAATTAACCCGGCAACACCGCTGACCCCAGGCCGGTGCGCTGGCCTGGGATGTTTTCCCCTTCGCATGTGGACATTCACTACCATGCTGACTGAACATAAAATCCCACTAGGCCAGTACATCGCTGCCTTCGTCGAATGGTTGACCCAACATGGCGCCAACTACTTCGACGCAATCGCATCGACCCTGGAAACGATGATCCACGGCGTGACGTTCGCGCTGACCTGGTTCAATCCGCTGGCATTGATCGGTCTGATTGCGCTGCTGGCTCACTTTATTCAACGTAAATGGGGCCTGACGGTTTTTGTCATCGCCTCCTTCCTGCTGATCCTCAACCTGGGGTACTGGCAGGAAACCATGGAAACCCTCGCGCAGGTGTTGTTCGCCACCCTGGTCTGCGTGGTCATCGGTGTGCCGCTGGGCATTGTTGCCGCACACAAACCGCTGTTCTACACCATGATGCGGCCGGTGCTCGATCTGATGCAGACCGTACCGACCTTCGTCTACCTCATCCCTACCCTGACCCTCTTCGGGCTGGGTGTGGTGCCTGGCTTGATCTCCACGGTGGTGTTCGCGATTGCCGCGCCTATCCGCCTGACCTACCTGGGTATCCGTGATGTACCGCAAGAGTTGATGGACGCCGGCAAGGCCTTTGGCTGCTCGCGCCGTCAGTTGCTCTCACGCATTGAACTGCCCCACGCCATGCCGAGCATTGCCGCCGGCATTACCCAATGCATCATGCTGTCGTTGTCGATGGTGGTGATCGCGGCCCTGGTGGGCGCCGACGGCCTCGGCAAGCCGGTGGTCAACGCACTCAACACCGCCGACATCGCCCTGGGCTTTGAAGCCGGCCTGGCAATCGTATTGCTGGCCATCATGCTCGACCGCATCTGCAAACAACCCGACGCCAAAGTAGGGGGTGATGCATGAGCATTATCCGATTCGACAATGTCGACGTAATCTTCTCCAAAGACCCACGCGAAGCGCTCAAGCTGCTGGACCAGGGCATGAGCCGTAACGAGATCCTGAAAAAGACCGGGCAGATCGTCGGCGTTGAAAAAGCCAGCCTGGACATTGAGAAAGGTGAGATCTGCGTGCTGATGGGCCTGTCCGGCTCCGGCAAGTCGAGCTTGCTGCGCTGCATCAATGGCCTCAACACCGTGAGCCGTGGCCAGTTGTTTGTAGAGCATGAAGGTCGCCAGATCGACATCGCTTCGTGCACGCCGGCCGAGCTGAAAATGATGCGCACCAAACGCATCGCCATGGTGTTCCAGAAGTTCGCCCTGATGCCGTGGCTGACCGTGCGCGAAAACATCAGCTTTGGCCTCGAGATGCAGGGCCGCCCAGAGAAAGAACGGCGCGCGCTGGTGGACGAAAAGCTCGAGCTGGTGGGCTTGGCCCAATGGCGTAACAAGAAGCCCGACGAGCTGTCCGGCGGCATGCAGCAGCGCGTCGGCCTGGCCCGCGCCTTGGCGATGGACGCCGATATCCTGCTGATGGACGAACCCTTCTCGGCCCTTGACCCGCTGATCCGCCAGGGCCTGCAAGATGAATTGCTGGAGCTGCAACGCAAGCTGAGCAAGACCATCGTGTTCGTGAGCCACGACCTCGATGAGGCGCTGAAACTGGGCAGCCGTATCGCGATCATGAAAGACGGCAAGATCATCCAGTACAGCGTGCCGGAAGAGATCGTGCTGAACCCGGCGGACGACTATGTGCGCACCTTCGTCGCCCATACCAACCCGCTGAACGTGCTGTGCGGCCGCAGCCTGATGCGCACCGTAGAGAACTGCACCCACGTCAACGGCTCCATCAGCCTGGACCCGGGCGGCGATTCGTGGCTGGACCTGGCCGAAGGCAATGTGATCAAGGGCGCACGCCAGAACGGCACGCCGTTGAACCTGCAGAACTGGGCGCCGGGGCAACCGGTGGAAGGTTTGGGCCGGGTACCGACGCTGGTGGATTCCAATATCGGCATGCGCGATGCGTTGCAGATTCGGTATCACACGGGGAACAAGCTGGTGTTGCATAACAACAACCAGGTGGTGGGGATATTGGGGGATAGCGAGCTGTACCATGCACTGCTGGGCAAGAACCTGGGCTAGTCGCCTGATCGTTCCCACGCTCTGCGTGGGAATGCCGCCCTGGACGCTCTGCGTCCGCTCTTGAAGTCGTGACGCGGAGCGTCACAGGATGCATTCCCACGCGGAGCGTGGGAACGATCATTCAAGCTCAACTATCAGCTATAGACACGGCCAAGGAGCTGCCGATGGCTTTCAAACTGATCGAGCACGTCCCGGGTGATCTGTTCCTGGGCGAAGCCCATCAGGTCGTATTCCTGAGGTCCGTTGTGCAGGTAGACCTCGGCCCGGTAGTAACGGGTGCGCTCTTCTTCGGGCAGGTCGCTCGGTGCCGAGGAGTAAGCATCCAGGCTCACTTCATAGACAAACGGGTTGCCCTCTTCCATCTCGATGCGCACACCGATGCAGCGCTTGGACTTACCCAACAAGGTCTGCACTTCCAGCCCTTGGTCACGCAGCGCACTCGCCGCTTCTTCCAACGCCGGCGTAACGTGCTTGTCCATAAAGCGCTGCACGGTGCCCTGGCTCGGTTGCAGGTCCAGCGCGGTCAAACGCTCGCTGAAACCACGACGGCCACGCTCGGCCAATTGCGCCTGCTCCTGTTCGATGGCCACATCCTGGCGCATCGCCTTGTGCAAACCGAACATAAACAGAATCAGCACCACCGAGAACGGCAGCCCCGCCAGCACCACCATGGTTTGCATGGCTTCGAAGTTACCCGCGAACAGCAGGCCGATGGTCACCAGGGTGATCACCACCGACCAGAAGATCCGCAGCCAGTGCGGCGCATCTTCATCCACATTGCCGCCTTTGCACGAAAGGTTGGCCATCATCACCGCACCGGAATCCGCCGGGGTCAGGAACAGCACAAAGCCCACGAAGATCGACACGCCGATGACGATTTTCGACGCCGGGTAATGCTCAAGCAGTTGGTAGATGGCCATGGACGGTTGTTCCAGCGCCGTCTTGCCCAACTCCACTGCACCGTGGTTCAGCACCAGGTCCAAGGCCGAGTTACCGAAGATCGACAACCACGCCAGGGTGAAGCCCAGCGGGATCAGCAGCACGCCGGCCACCAGCTCACGCACCGTACGACCACGCGAGATACGCGCGATGAACATGCCTACAAATGGCGCCCAGGAAATCCACCAGGCCCAGTAGAACAGGGTCCACAGGCCCATCCAGCGCTCGGTCTTGTCGGCGTCGCCTTCGTATACATACAGGTCGAAGGTTTTCAGCACGATACCGTTGAGGTAGTCGCCGGTGTTCTGCACCAGGCCATTGAGCAGGTGCAGGGTCGGGCCAAACAACAGCACAAAGATCAGCAAGCCGCTGAACAGCACGATGTTGAGGTTGGACAGGCGGCGAATGCCGTTTTCCACGCCCGACACGGCAGCGATGGTCGCCACGGTGCTCATCACGATGATCACGATCAGCAGGTTGGTGTTGCTGTGCTGCATGCCGAACAGGTTTTCAAGGCCCGACGACACTTGCATCGAACCAATCCCCAGGTTCGTCACCAGGCCAAGCAGGGTCACGAACATGCCGAAGCCGTCCACCGCGTGGCCGGCCGCGCCTTTGACCCAACGCTCGCCCACCAGCGGGTACAGCGCCGAACGCAAGGCCAGCGGCTGGTTATGACGGTACGCGAAGTACGCCACGGCCAGGCCGACCAGCGCATAAATCGCCCAGCCGTGCAGGCCCCAGTGCAGGAACGTCAACTGCAACGCCTGGCGGGCTGCGCCATTGCTGGCGGCGGCGCCTTCGGGCGGATTGAAGTAGTGGTCCAAAGGCTCGGAAGCCCCGAAGTACAACAGCGAGATGCCGATGCCCGACGAGAACAACATGCCGGCCCAGGCGCCGTAGCTGAAGTCCGGGGTGTCGTCCTTGCTGCCCAGTTTCAATTTACCGTAGGACGAAAACGCCAGGCCGACCACAAACACCAGGTAGGCAGCGATGACCACCATGTAATACCAGCCGAAGCTTTTCGACAGCCACGCCTGGGCTACGCCGAGCATGCGCCCGGCCTCCTGCGGGGCGATGATCAAAATGGCGGTCAACAACAGAATGAGCGCGGTGGAGGTGTAGAACACCCAACCGTTGACCCTGACCTTTTCCGGCGGGGTCTTTATAAGAGAGGCAGAACTCATGGCGCAGATGCTCCGGGCAGTGCGAGAGAGAAACACAAGGCAACGGTTATCCCGGGACATCGATTTTTCGGCAGTCGACGGACGGGTGTTATAAAGACACCCCGAAAATTCTTGAGCCGCGCCGAGGCAGCGGCCAGGCCCTGATACGGCCTGTTTCAAGGGTTTTTGCAGGTGTCAGAGGACGTCGCTCACAGGTAGGAAAAATCTGTAGGCAGCGACCATTTGTCGCAGATCTTATTCTTTGTTGATTGAACGTTCAATCAAAACAAAATAGACTGGCCATCAAGCCGACGGACGTTTAACGCCCAACGGCAGGCCTAAGGAGAGGTGCTACATGCCCAAGGTCGGTATGCAACCCATACGCCGCCAGCAGTTGATCGAAGCCACTTTGACGGCCATCGATCAGGTTGGAATGGGAGATGCCAGCATTGCGCTGATCGCCCGTTTGGCCGGCGTCTCGAACGGCATCATCAGTCACTACTTTCAGGACAAGAACGGCCTGATCGCCGCGACGATGCGGTACTTGATGAATGTGCTGATCGAGAACGTCCACGAACGCAGGCTTGCGCTGAAGGACGACAGCCCACGGGCGCACCTTCGGGTGATCATCGAGGGCAACTTCGACGCCAGCCAGGTCAACGGCCCGGCAATGAAAACCTGGCTGGCCTTCTGGGCCACCAGCATGCACCACCCGTCATTGCACAGGTTGCAGCGGATCAACGATCAACGTCTGTATTCCAACCTGTGCTGCCAGTTCCGCCGAGTGCTACCGCTGCCGCACGCACGCAAAGCAGCCAGAGGCCTGGCGGCCCTGATCGACGGTTTGTGGTTGCGCGGCGCCCTGTCGGGAGACGCTTTCGACACGGAGCAGGCGCAGCGGATCGCTTACGAATACATGGATTTCCAATTGGCCAAGCAGGTGAGTTAGAGCACACATAAACGCTCAACCCCTGAACGTCTGCCGCTCAGTGTTGCCACAACCCCATGGCCCACTGGCGGCGGGTAACGCCAACCACTTATGCACTTGCGAGGACTTTATGGCCCGTTTCGAACTGCAAAAACTCTACATTGACGGCGGCTACAGCGACGCTGGCAGCGATGCCACCTTCGAAGCCATCAACCCGGCTAACGGTGAAGTTCTCGCCCAAGTGCAACGCGCCACCAAGGAAGATGTGGAACGCGCCGTGGTCAGCGCCGAAAAAGGCCAGAAAATCTGGGCTGCCATGACCGCCATGGAGCGTTCGCGCATCCTGCGTCGCGCCGTCGACATCCTGCGCGAGCGCAACGATGAGCTGGCCGCCCTGGAAACCCTGGATACCGGTAAAGCCTTCTCCGAAACCCAATACGTCGACATCGTCACCGGCGCCGACGTGCTGGAATACTACGCAGGCCTGGTGCCGGCCATCGAAGGCGAGCAGATCCCGTTGCGCGACACTTCGTTCGTCTACACCCGTCGCGAACCGCTGGGCGTGGTGGCCGGTATCGGCGCGTGGAACTACCCGATCCAGATCGCCCTGTGGAAATCCGCACCGGCCCTGGCGGCGGGTAACGCGATGATCTTCAAGCCAAGCGAAGTCACTTCGCTGACCACCCTGAAACTGGCCGAGATTTACACCGAGGCTGGCGTGCCGGCTGGCGTGTTCAACGTATTGACCGGCAGCGGCCGTGAGGTCGGCACCTGGCTGACCGAGCACCCGCGCATCGAGAAAGTCTCGTTCACCGGCGGCACCGACACCGGCAAAAAAGTCATGGCCAGCGCTTCGAGTTCCTCGCTCAAAGAAGTGACCATGGAACTGGGCGGCAAGTCCCCACTGATCGTGTTCGAAGACGCCGACCTCGATCGCGCCGCCGACATCGCCATGATGGCCAACTTCTACAGCTCCGGTCAGGTCTGCACCAACGGCACTCGCGTGTTCGTACCCAAGCACCTGCAAGCCGCGTTCGAAGCCAAGATCGTTGAGCGCGTTGCGCGCATTCGCGTCGGCAACCCGCAAGACGAAAACACCAACTTCGGCCCGCTGGTCAGCTTCGCCCACATGGAAAGCGTGCTCGGCTACATCGCCAAAGGTAAGGAAGAAGGCGCCCGCGTACTGTGCGGCGGCGACCGCCTCACCGACGGCGAATTCGCCAAAGGCGCCTACGTGGCTCCGACTGTGTTCACTGACTGCACCGACGAGATGACCATCGTCCGTGAAGAAATCTTCGGCCCAGTGATGAGCATCCTCACTTACGAGACCGAAGAAGAAGTGATCCGCCGCGCCAACGACACCGACTTCGGCCTGGCCGCAGGCTTGGTGACCAAGGACCTGAACCGCGCCCACCGCGTGATTCATCAGCTGGAAGCGGGTATTTGCTGGATCAACGCCTGGGGCGAATCCGACGCCAAGATGCCGGTTGGCGGCTACAAGCAGTCGGGCGTTGGCCGTGAGAACGGCATCAGCTCGCTGAACAACTTCACCCGCATCAAATCGGTACAGGTTGAGCTGGGCGACTACGCCTCGGTGTTCTAAACCACAGGCGCCTGGGAGTCGCCTTTGTGGCGAGGGAGCTTGCTCCCGTTGGGCTGCGCAGCAGCCCCATCCCAGGCCCCGCAGTTCTCCAGACCGTACTCGTTCGCTGGTTTTGCGACTGCTACGCAGTCGAGCGGGAGCAAGCTCCCTCGCCACAAAAGCAGCTTGAACCACTTATATGAGGGTGCATTTATGTCCCAAGAATACGATTACATCATTGTGGGTGCCGGCTCCGCCGGTAACACCCTGGCGACCCGTCTGACCGAAGACGAAGGCGTCACCGTCCTGCTGCTGGAAGCCGGCGGCCCGGACTACCGTTTTGACTTCCGTACCCAAATGCCCGCCGCGCTGGCATTCCCGCTGCAAGGCCGCCGCTACAACTGGGCCTACGAAACCGACCCAGAGCCACACATGGACGGCCGTCGGATGGAATGCGGTCGCGGCAAAGGCCTGGGCGGTTCTTCGCTGATCAACGGCATGTGCTACATCCGTGGCAACGCCCTGGACTACGACAACTGGTCGAAGCTGCCAGGTCTGGAGAACTGGACCTACCTCGACTGCCTGCCGTATTTCCGTAAAGCCGAAACCCGCGACATCGGCCCCAACGACTACCACGGTGGCGACGGCCCGGTCAGCGTGACCACGCCTAAAGCCGGCAACAACCCGCTGTTCCACGCCATGGTTGAAGCCGGCGTACAGGCCGGTTACCCGCGTACCGACGACCTGAACGGCTACCAGCAAGAAGGCTTCGGCCCGATGGACCGTACCGTCACGCCTAAGGGCCGTCGCGCCAGCACCGCACGCGGTTACCTGGACACGGCTAAAAAGCGTTCGACCCTGACCATAGTCACCCACGCCCTCACCGACAAAGTGTTGTTTGAAGGCAAGCGTGCCGTAGGCGTGCGTTACCTGATCGGCGCCGCTGAAGAACGCGTTGAAGCCCGTGCGCGTAAAGAAGTACTGGTATGCAGCGGCGCAATCGCTTCGCCGCAACTGCTGCAACGCTCCGGTGTGGGCCCGGCCAAACTCCTGGAAAGCCTCGATATACCGGTGGTCCACGACCTGCCCGGCGTCGGCGAAAACCTGCAGGATCACCTTGAGCTGTACCTGCAATACGCCTGCACTCAGCCAGTGTCGCTGTACCCCTCGCTGCTCTGGTACAACCAGCCGGCCATTGGTGCCGAATGGCTGTTCAACGGCACCGGTATCGGCGCCAGCAACCAGTTCGAAGCGGGCGGTTTTATCCGTACCCGTGAAGACTTCGATTGGCCGAACATCCAGTACCACTTCCTGCCGGTGGCGATTAACTACAACGGCAGCAACGGTGTGAAAGAGCACGGTTTCCAGGCGCACATGGGCTCCATGCGTTCGCCAAGCCGTGGCCGCGTGCAATTGAAGTCGAAGAACCCACGGGACTACCCGAGCATCCTCTTCAACTACATGGCCACCGAACAGGACTGGCAGGAATTCCGTGACGGCATCCGCCTGACCCGCGAAATCATGCAGCAGCCGGCGCTGGACCAATACCGTGGCCGTGAAATCAGCCCCGGCATTGAAGTGCAAACCGATGAGCAACTCGACAAGTTCATCCGCGAGCACGCCGAAACTGCGTTCCACCCGTCCTGCTCGTGCAAAATGGGCACCGACGAAATGGCTGTAGTGGATGCCGAAGGCCGCGTGCATGGCATGCAGGGCTTGCGTGTTGTGGATGCGTCGATCATGCCGATCATCACCACCGGCAACCTCAACGCGCCGACGATCATGATCGCCGAGAAAATCGCCGACAAGATCCGTGGCCGTAAGCCACTGCCGCGCAGCACGGCGGATTACTACGTAGCAGGCGATGCGCCAGTGCGTGGCAAGCCGATGCGTGAAGTGGGCCCGACCGCACAGTAACCGATACCCCTGTGGCGAGCGAGCTTGCTCGCGCTGGAGTGCGAAGCGCTCCCAGGATTTTGGGGCCGCTACGCAGCCCAGCGGGAGCAAGCTCCCTCGCCACGGGTGATTGATCACCTAGTCGGCCCGACCGCGCAGTAACCGATACCCCTGTGGCGAGCGAGCTTGCTCGCGCTGGAGTGCGAAGCGCTCCCAGGATTTTGGGGCCGCTACGCAGCCCAGCGGGAGCAAGCTCCCTCGCCACGGGTGATCGGCTTTCCTTGATCAGCTCCCCGCCCCAGGCCTACTCTGTTGCCTGCCCGCGATGAGCCGCCCACAAGGAAGGCCCCATGTTCGACAAACACCCCACCCTCAAACAGCACTTCAGTGCCCTGCGCACCCGCGCCGAATTTTTCTCGCTGCGTTATGTGCGCGAATCCGGCCAGTACCTGTCGGTCCGCAAGAACGTCGCCGAGCCGCCGCACCTGAGCCATGACGAGGGCGCGATGCTCACCGTGCGTCTCAATGGCGTGGAAGCCTACGCCGCGACTAACGACATTTCCCTCGTTGGCCTGCAAGCCGCCCTTGAGCGTGCCGAGCAGCAAGCCCGGCAGATTTCGCCCCACGCCCTGCTCGACTTGCACACACAACAGGTCTCCAGCGACGTGGCTGACTATTTGTCGCCCGACCTCGACCAGCCCTTCCCATCCCTGAGCGACTGCTACCAACTGCTCGGTGACGAATCCGCAAGCGTGCCCAAGGATGAGCGCCTGGTGAGTTGGGAAGTCAGCCTGGGCACCACGCGGGTTGAACAGATCTACCTCAACAGTGCCGGCGCCGAACTGCGCCAGGCCCAGCGCTTTGTCTTTCCGGGCCTGAGCGTCACCGCGTTCGACGGCAACGACAGCCAAACCCGCACCCTGGGCGGCACCAACTTCGGCCAGCAAGGCAGTGCGAACGTGATTCGCCGCTTCGGCCTGGCCGGCGCCGCCCGCACAGTCGCCGACGAAGCCCTGCAATTGCTGCTCGCGCCCAACACGCCCCACGGCCCACGCGACCTGCTGCTGATGCCTGATCAGATGATCCTGCAGATCCACGAGTCCATCGGCCATCCGCTGGAACTGGACCGCATCCTGGGCGATGAGCGTAACTACGCCGGCACCAGCTTTGTAAAAGCCAGCGACTTCGGCCACCTGCAATACGGCTCGCCGTTGCTCAACGTGACCTTCGACCCGGACATCCCCGAACAGCTCGCCAGCTACGGGCATGACGACGACGGCACGGCTGCCAGCAAACAATTCCTGATCCGCGATGGCCTGCTGCTCAAACCCTTGGGCGGCGCGCTGTCGCAATTTCGCGCGAACCTGCCAGGCGTGGCCAACAGCCGCGCGTGTGGCTGGAATCGGCCGCCCATCGACCGCATGGCCAACCTCAACATCGAAGCTGGCGACAAGACCCAGGCCGAGCTGGTCAGCGGCATCGAGCACGGCATTCTGATGAGTACCAACCGCTCCTGGTCCATTGATGACGCGCGCAATAAATTCCAGTTCGGCTGCGAATGGGGCCAGTTGATCGAAAACGGCGAACTCAAGGGCGTGGTCAAAAACCCCAACTACCGCGCCATCTCCGCGCAGTTCTGGCGCAACCTCAGCGCCGTCGGCGACGCCAGTACCTTCCAGGTCTTGGGCACGCCCAACTGCGGCAAAGGCGAACCCAACCAGGTGATCCGCGTGGGCCACGCCTCACCGGCCTGTGTGTTCAGTGATATCGACGTGTTTGGGGGAGATGCCTGATGAACAACTTCAAGGCACTGGTGGACTGGCTCAAGCAAGCCGTCACCGACAAGGAACATTTTCACCTGGGTTACGCTGACGAATCGTCCGAGTTCGTGCGTTTCAACCACGCCAAGGTGCGTCAAGCCGGCCAGGTGCAACAGGCCAGCCTGAACCTCAAGCTGATCAACGATGGCCGCCACGCCGACCTCGGTATCACCCTTGCCGGTGAGCCTGCGCTTGATCGCCAGCGCCTGGCCGAGGGCCTGCAGCAACTGCGCGAAACCCTGCCATTGTTGCCGCAGGACCCATACCTGCTGCTGAACCACACCGCCTGGCAAAACCACAACGAACAGCTGCGACCGCTGCCGGAGCTGGCCCAGGTGCTGGCAGATATCAGCCAAGCCGCCGAAGGTGTAGACCTGGTTGGCTTCTACGCTGCCGGCCCAATCAGCCGTGGCTTTGCCAGTTCCGACGGCGCGTTCGGCTGGCACCAGGCCAATAGTTTCAACTTCGATTTCAGCCTGTTCCACGCCAACGGCGAAGCGGTGAAGGCCAGCTACGCCGGGCACACCTGGGACAGCGCCGAGTTCGCCGCACGCTTCCAGCAGGCCCGCGAGCAGTTAGAGTTCCTC
This sequence comes from Pseudomonas onubensis, assembly GCF_965653655.1. NCBI lineage: Bacteria > Pseudomonadati > Pseudomonadota > Gammaproteobacteria > Pseudomonadales > Pseudomonadaceae > Pseudomonas > Pseudomonas onubensis. Next base: position 18,972 of record NZ_CBFHAZ010000058.1, read on the forward strand.
GGCCGCCCGCTGCACAAGCTACCTCCCGGCCAGTACCGCGCCTACCTTGCCCCGGCGGCGCTGGAAGAAATTTTCAGCATCGTCACCTGGGGCGGGTTTTCCGCCCAGGCCATCGCCAGCAAAGGCAGTTGCTTGCAAAAGCTCTATACGGGTGAGCAGTCGTTGAGCCCGCTGGTGAAGGTCGATGAACAGATCAGCGGCTCGTTAAGCCAGGCGTTTTCCACCGAAGGCTACCCACGCGGCGATGTCACCCTGATCAACGCCGGCAAAGCCGAAGGCCAACTGATCAACTCGCGCAGTGCTGCCGAATATGGCCTGAGCACCAACGGTGCCAGCAGCGACGAGTCGCCCAGCGCCTTGCAGATGGCCGCCGGCAACCTGGCCCAGGCCGATATCCTCAAGCAATTGGGCACCGGCTTGTACATCAGCAACCTGTGGTACCTGAACTACTCGGACTTGCCGGCGGCACGCCTTACCGGCATGACGCGCTTCGCCACGTTCTGGGTCGAAGACGGTGAAATCAAGGCGCCGGTGAGCACCATGCGCTTTGACGACAGTGTCTACAGCCTGCTCGGCTCGCAGCTTGAAGCGTTGACCTCGGAACGGGAACTGCTGCTGTCGGCGAGTACGTACAGCCAGCGCAATACCTCGTCCACCTTGCTGCCGGGGGCTTTAATCAAGCGTCTGACCTTGACGCTGTAAACCTCGACTGTTCCAGTCAGACTCAGTGGCAGCGCCGGCTGCCACTGAGTTTTTCCGCTGCCGGCGATGTTTAGCCATCGGCAAGAATCGCTGAGGTTCAACTTAGTTCTGTATCAATAAAATACCGAAATCATGGTCAGTTACATATCCGCCAATAGGCCATAGGAACGTGCTGCGTGATTAGGGCCACTGAGGGGCACACTTTTTATCAACCTCAGGAACCTTATATGCACGTGCCTTCTCCTCACGTTTACAGCGGACACTTTCCAGCACCATCAACTTATCAACAAAACGCTAAAACACCTGAGCCCCAACAACCAACGACAACCTACTTACTGTCCAACGTACCCAAAGACTCGCCGCCAGCAAACCTGTGGACCGGTTTATTCCCCATTTACGAGCACTACCCCCATTTCGGTGGCCGTGACCACGACGATTGGGTGTCCGCGATCAAGGCTGCCATGTCAGGCTTGGGCCAAAGCCCCTTGAGCATACTGGATGAAATAGCGCCCACCGCATCAGGCTTCAACATCGGCATGAAAGATGGCTTCAAATTTCACATTACCCATGAAGAACTCAAGTTGGCGATGAGTTATGCAAAGTTTGCCGGCCATGACGAAGGGATGGTCAACGATGCACGGTTTTTATTTGCCGTCATGAATAAACGCAAACACGTGGAATATCAAATCGACGCTTATAAGGTCGGTTACCGCGTCGATCTTAAAAAGCACGATTTCGGCGCTGTTCTGAAATCCGCCGACGAAGGCATCGGTGGGCATAAGGCACTGGAACTGCTTGGGCTCGGCGCTCAGCTGCAGCACGTCTGGTCACAGGATGTCGGCACTCAGGTGGCCGTGCCCGCGATCAAGCAATTCTCTTTTAAGCGGGGCATGATCACCAATGGTTTCATGGACAACTACGGCAGCAAGGCCCCAGCGCCGAAATGGATAGAAAGCTTTATCGTCCTCAAATCCCCGCCTGCCACGTTGCCCCCTGCCCTTGAACAACCGGGCCGCACCCAAATGGCGGTAATACCCGATATGCCTTCAGCCGCCAATGATGAACTGCCTGATCTATCGTCCAGGCGCCATGGGCAAAAACCGAATGATCCCCTGTTGGGGTTTTATACAAACAGGCCTCATATGCACGAAGCCGAGACCTCGGTTCATGCCGACGTGATAAAGCTCTTGATGTCTCGCTACGGTCAAAGTCCAACGGATGTTTTCTCAAAAGTGACCTTCGCGGACAATGATTACCATGTCACGTTCAGGGATGGCTTCACCGTTAAACTTTCCCGTGAGGAAATCGAACTGGCCGAAGAACACTCACAGTTTCTCGGCGCGGATGACGGTTTACTCAAAGATGCCAACTTCATCTTTGCTGCGTATATAAAACGCCAACAACTGCAACCGCCAATACCGTCTTTCGGGCTCAGCTTTGCCGCCGCACTGGAAGGTAATCTTAATGGGCGCACGGTAAAAAACGTGTTGGAAGGCATGGGCGTAACGCGCTCGATCAACTACGTAGAAAGGGCCGGTGACGCCGAAGGCTTGGTATTAATGATTGGCGGAAACAGCGGCGGGCTGTTCAACCAAGGCACGCTGGTCAAAGAAGGGCGTTATTACCCTGGCGATGAAAATGCCCAGCGCCACGGCTACCAGTTGGCCTGACACTGGTCGATGGTCGATCAAACCCGCACCGTTCGAAGCCAGACAAGGAGATTCATTTCATGCATCTGGGACTTTACGCGTCAACCAGCCTCAACTTCGCCCAGCCTTACGACAACCGCAATATCAACAGCCCGCGCCAGGGAAACGGCGACACCAGGTCTCACTACACACAGAGCCCTGAGCCGTCACCCACGCCCACGGATCACTCCCGCACAACCTCAGGCATGCGCGTTAAAAACATATGGAAAGATTTCTTCCAGGTGAGGGAGGGAAACTGCGTCACTGTGTCAGCCATTAAAGCCGCGATGGTGAAGTTCGGCCATCACCCCGCGGATATCTTCGACACGTTCAAAAGCACCCGCGAAGGCATTGAGGTGACGATGAAGGACGGCGTCAAAACCGCTATCACCCACGCCGAACTGGAAATGGCCAGGGCAAGCGCCGGGTTCGCCGGACGAGGCAAGGTATTGCAGCACGCCATTGTTTTATATGCCTTGAGTGCAAAGCGGGCGCAAAACGAAGATAACGACTATAGCGCCCATCAAGGCTATGAAGCGGCACTGAGGACCTTGAACGACGGCGAAAGCCCTGGCGAAGCGTTGGGTCGACTGGGGCTGAAAAACCACATGCGCAAAGGCGACGTTCAAGCCTTGAAAAATGGCGCCATCGGCACCCTCGCCACCGCTCATCATTCGGTCGCCGTCATTGACGGCTTCATTGACCTGTGGGGCGTCAAACTGCCACTGGCCAATTCCGGATGGGAAAAAGCGCCTCACGCCTGGCTTCTGGTGTAACACCCGGCCTCCCGTCAACCGAGAAGAACACCGCTTCCTACAGGCAATTCTTTTCGGTTACGACGAACTTTCGCTTTCTCCGAAATTTGACCCTTTGACCGGTTGTTCCACGCAAAAAACCTCGCTATAAAGCTGGTGGCATGTAGCCATATCTGCGCGATAAAAATAAATCCAACCACTATCTCGCCGTCCCTAACCCGCTTGAACGACAAGTGATGGATGACCTTGCCCGGGAAGGGCAAGCTGGAGCGTTGACATGAATCATGGAAGTTTTGTCATAGAGAAACTGTTCAAGCACTACAACGTGCATGTTGAGCAGCTAGGAAACGATTCGGAAAAAAACACTGTCTTGATGGTCAACGGCGCGCTGTCCACCACACGCTCGTTCGCACGGACCAGCAAATGCCTGGCGGAGCATTTCAATGTGCTGCTGTTCGACCTGCCGTTCTCCGGCTATTCGCGCGAGCACAACACCGACCTCGACCTTGTAACCAAGGACGACGAGGTGCAAATCCTGCGCGCGCTGGTGGAGCGTTTCGAGGTCAACCATCTGGTGTCGGCCTCCTGGGGCGGCATCTCCACCTTGCTGACCCTGGCCCACAACCCGCCGTCCATCCAAAGCTCGGTGGTGATGGCGCTGGCGCCCAACCTCAACCAGGCCATGCTCGACTATGTGGAGCGCGTGCGCGTGCTGATCGAGGCCGATGACAAATCCGCCGTCGGCCACTTGCTCAACGAGACCGTCGGCAAATACCTGTCGCCGCGCCTCAAGCGCAACAACCATCGGCACCTGTCGAGCATGGCCACCACCGAGTACCGCCAGGCGCGTTTTCATATCCATCAGGTGCTGGCCCTGGGCGATGGCAATTACCTGCCGGCGTTGACCCGGATCGAAACCCCGGTGCACTTCCTCAACGGCGCACTGGATGAATACACGCCGGCGGCCGAGGCCCGGTTGTTCAAGGACTATGTAGGGCGCAGCAGCTTTGCAGTCGCCGAACACACCGGACATTTACTTGATTTGGAGTCGCGCGAAGCGGCCATGGCGGTACACCGTGCGCTGTTGGATTTCCTGGTGGGAGAGCACGCAACTCTGTCGGAGTTAGACGAACCGCCAGTGGGAAAAGGAGTGACGGATGGCGCATAATCGCCAACACATAGCCTGCTAATAAAAGGGTTCACATGCCGAATCGCGCCCCTCTCGATGCCAAGACCGCCCGCTGGCTACCCTGGGTGGTAGCGATTGCCTTCTTCATGCAGTCGCTGGACGGGACGATTCTCAACACCGCCCTGCCGGCCATGGCGCGGGACTTGGCGGAAAACCCGCTGCGCATGCAAGGGGTGGTGATCGCCTACATGCTCACCGTCGCCTTGCTGATCCCGGCTTCGGGCTGGGTGGCCGACCGCTTCGGTACCAAAAAAATCTTCTTCGGCGCGATCATGCTGTTCAGCATCGGCTCCTTGCTGTGCGCCTTGTCGAGCAGCTTGACCATGCTGGTTGGCGCGCGGGTCATCCAGGGCTTGGGCGGTGCGCTGATGCTGCCGGTCGGTCGGCTGGTGGTCTTGCGCGCTTACCCGCGCTCCGAACTGGTACGCATCATGGGTTTCATCACCATACCCGGCTTGCTTGGCCCACTGCTCGGCCCGACCATGGGCGGCTGGATGGTGCAATACCTGACCTGGCACTGGATCTTCCTGATCAACCTGCCTGTGGGCATGGTCGGTTGCTACGCCGTGTGGAAACTCATCCCCGACTTGCGCGGCAGCGAACGCACGCGCTTTGACAGTGTGGGGTTTGTGCTGTTTGGCGCGGCGATGGTGCTGATCACCATCGCCATGGAAGGCCTGGGCGAACTGCACCTGCCGCACCTGCGGGTGATGTTGCTGCTGTTCGGCGGGCTCGCCTGCCTGGCCGCGTACTGGTTGCGTGCCGGGCATATCGACAACCCACTGTTCTCGCCGGTGCTGTTCAAGACCCGCACCTTTGCCGTGGGCATCCTCGGCAACCTGTTCGCCCGGTTAGGCAGCGGCGCGCTGCCGTTTCTGGTGCCGTTGCTGCTGCAGGTGGCACTGGGTTATTCGCCCTCCGAAGCCGGCATGAGCATGCTGCCGCTGGCGGCGGCGGCGATGTTTGCCAAGTCCATCGCGCGGCCACTGATCGAGCGGCTGGGCTATCGCATTGTGCTCACCGGCAACACCCTCGCGCTGGGCATCATGCTCGCCAGCATGGGCCTGGTCAGCGAACACACGCCCTACCCGCTGTTGCTGTGCATGCTGGCGGTACTGGGCGCGATCAACTCGCTGCAATTTACCGCGATGAACACCGTCACCCTGATCGACTTGGACGACGCCCAGGCCAGCAGCGGCAACAGTTTGCTCTCGGTGGTGGCGCAACTGTCCTTGAGCCTGGGCGTAGCCTGTGCCGGTGCCTTGCTCGGCGGCTTTACTGCCGAAGCGGGCAATGACGGCGTGGAAAGCGTGCTGGGCGCGTTCCAGCTGACCTTCCTTACCGTCGGCATCATGGCCATGCTGGCGGCGGCGATCTTCCTGCAACTGTCGCCAAAAGACGGCAAACGGGTGGTCAGCCGCGAGCACGACCTGGAGCATTAAAGCAGCGGCAAGCTACAAGCTTCAAGCTTCAAGCTTGTAGCTTGTAGCTTGTAGCTTGTAGCTTGCCGCTGCCCCCCGTACTTCTCGTCGAGAACATACAAAGAAACCCAAGGGGGCCTGTTACACTGCGCGACATTTTGTTTTGCAGAGCCAGTCCCGTGACTACCATCGCCACCGCTTTTAATACTTTGCCCCTGTCCGCCGCCATGCTGGCTAACCTCGACTCGCTGGGTTACGTCGAGATGACGCAGATCCAGGCGCAAAGCTTGCCGGTGATCCTCAAGGGGCTGGACCTGATCGCCCAAGCCAAGACCGGCAGCGGCAAGACCGCCGCCTTCGGTATCGGCCTGTTGAACCCGATCAACCCGCGTTACTTCGGCTGCCAGGCGCTGGTGATGTGCCCGACGCGTGAGCTGGCCGACCAGGTCGCCAAGGAAATCCGTCGCCTGGCGCGTGCCGAAGACAACATCAAGGTACTGACCCTGTGCGGCGGCGTGTCCCTCGGCCCGCAGATCGCTTCGCTGGAACACGGTGCCCACGTGATCGTCGGCACGCCAGGCCGTATCCAGCAGCACCTGCGCAAAGGTTCGCTGGTACTGGACGGCCTGAACACGCTGATCCTCGACGAAGCCGACCGCATGCTCGACATGGGCTTCTACGACGCCATCGAAGACATCATCAGCAAGACCCCGCCACGCCGCCAAACCCTGCTGTTCTCGGCCACCTACCCGGTTAGCATCAAGCAGCTGGCCTCCAAGTTCATGCGTGCGCCGCAGCAGGTGAAGGCCGAAGCCTTCCACTCCGACGACCAGATCGAGCAGCGCTTCTACGAGATCTCGCCGGAAGAGCGCATGGACGCGGTGACCAAGGTGCTCGCGCACTTCCGCCCAGCCTCGTGTGTGGCGTTCTGCTTTACCAAGCAGCAAGTGCAGGAAACCGTCGACCACCTGACCGCCAAGGGTATTTCCGCCGTCGGCCTGCATGGCGACCTGGAGCAGCGCGACCGTGACCAGGTACTGGCAATGTTCGCCAACCGCAGCACCTCGGTGCTGGTTGCCACTGACGTTGCCGCCCGTGGCCTGGACATTGATTCGCTGGACATGGTGATCAACGTCGAACTGGCCCGCGACTCGGAAATCCACATCCACCGCGTAGGCCGTACCGGTCGCGCCGGTGAGACGGGCATCGCCATCAGCCTGGTGGCGCCGTCCGAAGCGCACCGCGCCCAGGCCATCGAGCAACTGCAAAAGTCGCCGCTGAACTGGGACCAACTGGACAACCTCAAGCCGCAAAGCGGCGGCCCGCTGCTGCCGCAGATGAGCACCCTGTGCATTGCCGCCGGCCGTAAAGACAAGGTGCGCCCAGGCGACATCCTCGGCGCACTGACCGGTGACGCCGGGATTCCCGGTGCCCAGGTCGGCAAGATCGCGATTTTCGACTTCCAGGCATTCGTGGCCGTAGAGCGCGGGATCGCCAAACAGGCGTTGCAGCGTTTGAATGACGGCAAGATCAAAGGCCGCTCGTTGCGCGTGCGGATCCTCTGACCTGATCGTTCCCACGCTCCGCGTGGGAATGCCGCCATGGACGCTCTGCGTCCGCTTTGTGACGCAGAGCGTCACGGGATGCGTTCCCACGCAGAGCGTGGGAACGATCTGATGAACATGAGGACACCGTTTTGCGCTCGACCGAAGTTGTGATCATTGGCGCCGGCGCCGCAGGCTTGATGTGCGCACTGACCGCCGCCGGGCGTGGGCGCAAGGTGATGCTGATCGACCACGCCAACAAGGCCGGCAAAAAGATCCTGATGTCCGGCGGTGGCCGCTGTAATTTCACCAACATGTACACCGAGCCGGCCAACTTCCTCTCGCACAACGCGCACTTCTGCAAGTCCGCCCTGGCCCGCTACACCCAGTGGGATTTCATCGGGCTGGTGGCCAAGCACGGCGTGCCGTACCACGAGAAAAAACTCGGCCAGCTGTTCTGCGATAACAAGTCCAGCGACATCCTCGGCATGCTGCTCGATGAATGCATCCAGACCGGCGTGAGCCTGCACCTGGACACCTCCATCGAGGAAATCGCCAAAGTCGACGGCGGCTACCAGTTGCAAACCACCTTGGGCGAACTGCGCTGCGAATCCCTGGTGATCGCCACCGGCGGCCTGTCGATTCCAACCCTTGGCGCCACCGGCTTTGGTTACCAGGTAGCCAAGCAGTTTGGCCACGAACTGCTGCCGACCCGCGCAGGTCTGGTGCCGTTCACCATTACCGACCAGCTCAAGGAGTTGTGCGGCGAGCTGTCCGGGACCTCCGTGGATTGCCTGGTGAGCTGCAATGACCAGAGCTTTCGCGAGAACATCCTGTTTACCCACCGTGGCCTCAGTGGCCCGGCGATTTTGCAGATCTCTTCCTATTGGGAGTCCGGTGACACGGTTGAAATCAACCTGCTGCCCGACCACGACGCTCACGACTGGCTGCAACAGCAACAGGCCGAGCGCCCAAACAGCGAGTTGAAAACCCTGCTGGGCGAAATTTTCACCAAAAAGATGGCCAACCTGCTGGCGGAAACCTGGTTTGCGTCCAAGCCGATGAAGCAATACACCCACGCCGAAGTGGCCGACATCGCGCAAAAGCTGTCGAGCTGGCAGTTGGTGCCGGCGGGCACCGAGGGCTATCGCACGGCCGAGGTAACGCTGGGTGGCGTGGACACGCGGGAAGTGTCGTCCAAGACCATGGAATCGCTGAAAAGCCCAGGCTTGTATTTCATTGGTGAAGTGTTGGATGTGACCGGTCACCTCGGTGGGTTCAACTTCCAGTGGGCCTGGGCGTCGGGCTATGCCGCCGCGCAATACGCCTGACACAACGCTCCCACATTGATTGCATTCCACATTTAGAATGCAGGCTCTGGAATAAATTTTGCTGTTACATGTGATTGCCACGCTTGCCGTGGCGTCATTACTGGCTCAATTTAGCGGCATCGTCCCGGAAGACTCCAGACTTCATGTCATCGACCTCGTTCAAGCAGTCCATGCGGCGCCTGTGGGCGCTGGATAAATTCAGTTACAGCGTTCGGGTGTTCATCGCCCTCACCGGCAGCATGGCGCTGTGCTGGTATCAAAACGAGATGACCCTGCTGATCCCGCTGTTCCTGGGGATTATCGCCAGCGCCCTGGCCGAGACCGATGACAGTTGGCAAGGCCGCCTGAACGCGCTGGCGGTCACGCTGGTGTGTTTCAGTGTCGCCGCACTGTCGGTTGAGCTGCTGTTCCCCTATCCCTGGATCTTCGCCATCGCCCTGGCCCTGGCCAGCTTCTGCCTGACCATGCTCGGCGCGTTGGGTGAACGTTATGGCGCGATTGCATCGGCCACGCTGATTCTGTCGGTGTACACCATGATCGGCGTGGACCAGCGCGGTGGCGCCGTCACCGATTTTTGGCATGAGCCATTGCTGCTGGTGGCCGGCGCCGCGTGGTATGGCGTGCTGTCGGTGCTGTGGCAGGTGCTGTTTTCCAACCAGCCGGTGCAGCAAAGCCTGGCGCGGTTGTTTCGCGAGCTGGGGCGTTACCTCAAGCTCAAATCGTCACTGTTCGAGCCGATCCGCCAACTGGATGTGGAAGCGCGCCGCCTGGAACTGGCCCAGCAAAACGGCCGCGTGGTGGCAGCGCTGAATGCCGCCAAAGAAATCATCCTGCACCGCGTAGGCAATGGCCGCCCAGGTTCGAAAGTCAGCCGTTACCTGAAGCTGTACTTTCTGGCCCAGGATATCCACGAACGCGCCAGCTCGTCCCACTACCCTTACAACGCCCTGGCTGAAGCCTTCTACCACAGCGACGTGCTGTTCCGCTGCCAGCGCCTGTTGCGCCAGCAAGGCAAGGCCTGCCAGGCGCTGGCCGAATCGATCCAACTGCGTCAGCCGTTCATTTACGACGACAGCTTCGCCGAGGCGCTGGGCGACCTGAACGCCTCGCTGGAGCACTTGCGCATCCAGAGCAACCCGGCCTGGCGCGGCCTGTTGCGCTCGTTGCGTGCGTTGGCCGCCAACCTGTCGACCCTCGACCGTTTGCTCGGCGACGCCAGCAACCCTGACTCCCTGGCCGACGCCACCGACAGCAGCCTGCTGGACCGTGCACCGCGCAACCTCAAGGAAATGTGGACGCGCCTGCGCACGCAACTGACACCGACCTCGTTGCTGTTCCGCCACGCCCTGCGCCTGCCGCTGGCACTGAGTATCGGTTATTGGATGGTGCATTTGATCCACCCGTCCCAAGGCTACTGGATCATCCTTACCACTTTGTTCGTGTGCCAGCCCAACTACGGCGCCACCCGGCGCAAGCTGGGCCAGCGGATCATCGGCACCGCCATCGGCCTGACCGTGGCCTGGGCGCTGTTCGACCTGTTCCCAAGCCCGCTGGTGCAGTCGATGTTCGCCATCGCCGCAGGGCTGGTGTTCTTTATCAACCGTACCACCCGCTACACCTTGGCCACGGCCGCAATCACCTTGATGGTGCTGTTCTGCTTCAACCAGGTGGGCGATGGCTACGGGCTGTTCCTGCCACGCCTGTTCGATACCTTGCTCGGCAGCCTGATCGCCGGCCTGGCGGTGTTCCTGTTCCTGCCGGACTGGCAAGGCCGACGCCTGAATAAAGTGCTGGCCAACACCCTGACCTGCAACAGCATCTACCTGCGCCAGATCATGCAGCAATACGCCGCCGGCAAGAGCGACGACCTCGCCTACCGGCTGGCGCGGCGCAATGCGCACAACGCCGATGCGGCGCTGTCCACCACGCTGGCGAATATGCTGATGGAGCCAGGGCATTTCCGTAAAGAGGCCGATGTGGGCTTCCGCTTCCTGGTGCTGTCGCACACGTTGCTCAGCTACCTTTCCGGGCTGGGTGCGCACCGTGAAACCCAACTGCCCGCCGATGTGCGTGAGCACTTGATCGACGGGGCCGGTAACAGCCTGGCGGCAAGTATCGACGAAATCGCCACAGGGCTGGCCAACAAACAGCCAATCGCGATTCAGAGTGATGCCGAGGAGGCGTTGGCGGCGGACCTGGAGCAGATGCCCGATGAGATCGATGAAGGGCAGCGGTTGGTGCAGACGCAACTCGCGTTGATCTGCCGGCAGTTGGGGCCGTTGCGCACGCTGGCGGCACACCTGATCAAAGATACCAGCGCGGCGTAGACAGCTTTCGCGAGCAAGCCCGCTCCCACATTCGACCGCATTCCAAAGGGTGTACGCGGTTAAATGTGGGAGCGGGCTTGCTCGCGAAGGGGCCCGCAAAAACACTACAAACCTACATCCCATGCTCCTTCATCAACTTTGCATAACTGCCATCTGCCTTCATCCTGGCAATCTCCCGATCAAAGCTCGCCACGATCTGCTCATGCTCGGGGTTCTTCAGGCTCACCAGTATATGCAGGCTGTTCTCGCTCAGCGGCTTGGGTAAAAACTCCACTGCATTGCGCACCCGTGGCGACTCCCGCGCCAGGTAATAGCGGGCCACGAACTCATCTTCCAGCGTCAGCTTGACGCGATTGGCCGCCAGCATACGCACGGCCATGGCGAAGTTGTGCACCGGCACTTTCTGCAACTGCGCATCCTGGTCGAACGCCGCCGAATAGGCATAGCCGCGCACCACCGCGATGGGGTCGTCGTGCAGTTGTTCCAGGTTCTGATAGTCGATGGGGTCGTCGCGGCGCTTGATAAAGCGCACGCGGTTAAGCAGGTATTCGCCGGAAAACTGGCCAAGCTTGGTGCGGGCATCGTCGTACCAGGCGTTGATCAACACGTCATAACGGCCATCGCCCACACCCATCAGCGCCCGCGCCCAGGGCACCTGTTCGAAATCACTGGCATAGCCTGCCCGGGCCAGCGCCGTACTGACGATATCGGTGGCCAGGCCGCCGTTGATCAAAGTGGAATCGGTAAAGGGCGGCCAGGCATCCGCCACCAGGCGCAGGCGCTGCGCCACCGCCGGCTGGGCCAGCAACAGCACTCCTATCAAAGCAACGGCACGAGAAAATCGCGGCATGCTCAAAGTCCTTGGCGGGCAGGCATTGGCCTGATAACAGTAGCTCATCAATGAGCCTGTATTGCAGATTACACAAAGAAGCCGGTGGCGATCGGACTGAATGATGGCAAATTGACGCCATTCACAAAAATGCTCAATTTAGACAGGACGGGCAGCGGCGCTTACTATCGGCCACAGACATTAATAAGGGAAAACGCCATGACGGTTGAATGGGTCTGCAAACATCACGAAGACCTCGGCAAAGAGCAGCTGTACACCATTATGCGTCTGCGCAACGAGGTGTTCGTCGTCGAGCAAAAATGCGTGTATCAAGACCTTGACGGGCAGGATCTTTCCGGCGATACCCACCACTTGATGGCCTGGCAAGATGACGTGCTGGTGGCTTACCTGCGCCTGCTGGACCCGGAATCCCAGGGCGGCGATGTGGTGATTGGCCGGGTGATCGTCGCGCCGGTGGCACGCGGTACCGGGCTGGGGCACCAGATGATGGAAGAGGCCCTCAAGCGCATTGAAGACATCTGGCCGCAGACGCCGATCTATCTGTCAGCCCAGGCGCATTTGCAGGGGTATTACGGGCGGTATGGGTTTGAAGTGGCGGGTGAGGAATACCTGGAGGATGACATTCCACACATTGGTATGCGCCGTAGCTGAGGGCCTCTTCGCGAGCAAGCCCGCTCCCACATTTAACCGCGTACATACTTTGAAATGCGGTGGAATGTGGGAGCGGGCTTGCTCGCGAAGGCGCCAGACGATCCACCACAAAACCTCAGGGATAACCCAACACCTGCTTGACCACCCCGAGGTTCGCCTCAATCCAGCGCCGATCAATCGCGCCCCAGCTACGAATCCGATAACGCCCGGCATGATTGCGCGCGCCGTCCTCCTGCTCGAATTCACACACGATATCCAGATCAGCCAACGCCGCAATCGTGTCCTGCGCCGTGCGCCGTGGCATGCCGGTGGCGTCGGTGAGCGCCGGCACGCTGCTGGCCTGGCCGCTGTCGATCAGGTAGGCCACATACAGGCGGCGGTAGAAACTGCTTTTGGTCTTGCTCACATCCATGCTCGAACGCCTTGTGAAGTTAGGGCTTGCCCTGCAAATCGCGATAGGTGAGGTACACCCGCAGGTCGAATTCCACCTGATGGTAGCCCGGCATCATGTACTCACAGAGTTTATAGAACGCCTTGTTGTGGTCCGATTCCTTGAAGTGCGCCAACTCGTGTACCACGATCATGCGCAGAAACTCCGGCGCGGCCTCCTTGAACAAGGCGGCAATGCGGATCTCTTTCTTGGCTTTGAGATTACCGCCCTGCACCCGTGAAATCGTGGTGTGCAGGCCCAGGGCGCGGTGGGTGAGGTCCAGGCGGTTGTCGAACAGCACTTTATCGATGGCCGGCGCGTTACGCAGGTGTTCCTGCTTGAGCGCCAAGGCATAGCTGTATAACGCCTTGTCGCTCTGCACCCCGTGACGCTCTGGGTAGCGTTGCTCCAGGTAAGCGCCCAACTGGTCCTTGGCGATCAATTGGCGCACTTGCTCCTGGAGCGCTGCGGGGTAGGCCTGGAGGTATTTCAACGCGGTCATGGGGTTCTGCGACAGAGTTTGAAGGCCGCCAGTGTAGCGAATTCACAGCAGACGAGGGTGAGACCAGGCAGCCACTTCCTCCGCCACCAGCGGTTGGGCCGCCAACGGCCCCTGAATAAATGTGCAGCCATTGGCCTTGAGCCACGTTGACTGCTCGAGGGTTTCCACGCCCTCGGCGATCACCAACACCTCAAAATGTGCGCATAACTCAATGATACTGCGCGCCATCGCCGCGTCCCGTACCGAGCCTGGCAGGCGCGCCACCAGTTGCGGGTCGAGCTTGAGCGTATCGAACTCCAGGTCCCGCAGATGGGCCAGGGAGCATGGGCCCAGGCCGAAGTCATCCAAGGCAGTGCGCACGCCGATCTGGCGCAATAACTTGAGCTGCTTATGGGTTTCTTCAAGGTTATTCATCAGGCTGTCTTCGCTGATTTCCACCTCCAGCTGGCGCCCCTGTAACCCATGCCGCTCGAGTACCTGCTGCAGTTGGCTGGCGAGGTTGGGCATGTTGAACTGGCTGGCACTCAAGCTCACGCTCAGCACCAGCTCTTCATCGAAGGTGGTTTGCCAGGCCTGGCGCTGCGCGGCGACTTGCTGGTAGATCCAGGCGCTCAACTGGCTGATCAGCCGCGCCTCTTCAAGCAACGGCAAGAACAAGCCCGGCGGCACATCGCCGACGCTGGGGTGCTGCCAGCGCAACAGCGCTTCGACGCCACGCAAGCGCCCGTTTTCCAGCGACACCTGAGGCTGGTAGACCAGGGTGAAATCCTTGTTTTGGATCGCGGTGCGCACGCTGTCTTCCAGCATCAGCCGCGAACGGGCACGGCCGTTCATTTCCTGATCGTAATAGCGATATTGCTGACGCCCCGCGCGCTTGGCTTCGTACATGGCGATATCCGCCGCACGCAACAGGCCGCTCAGGTCAGAGCCGCAGTCCGGGAATGTGGCGATGCCGATGCTGACACCGAGCATCACCTCCAAACCGTCCACTTGCTGGCACACAGACACCCGTTCGATCAGTTTTTCCGCAATCTTGGCGGCCTGCTCCGGGAACTCCAGCTCCAGCAACGCGGTGAACTCATCGCCGCCCATACGCCCGAGTATGTCGTAGGAGCGCAGGCAGGCCTGCATCTGCTCCGAGACCCAGCGCAGCACGCGGTCGCCGGCGTCGTGGCCCAACGAGTCGTTGACCCGCTTGAAACCGTCCAGGTCCAGGTACAGCAATACCAGCGACTGCTCGTTACGCTCGCTGCGCAGCAAGGTGTTCTCCACCGCCTGATGAAAGCCGCGCCGGTTCAACAGCCCGGTCAGCGGATCGGTCACCGCCTGGAACTCCAGTTGCTGATGCAGGTGGCGCACCTCGGACATGTCCAGCACGGTCACCACCATGGCCTTCTGCTCGGCGGGCAGCGGCGCGCAGGACAACGCCACCGGCACCTGTTGGCCACGGCCGGTGCGCAAGATCGCGTCGTGCTGGCGCCACGTTTCACCCCGGCGGTATGCCTCGTACATCGGGAAACTCAACCACGCGGGCACATAGGGCTTTTGCAGGAAGCTCAAGAAGCTCTCGCCCTGCAGCTCGGCCATTGTGGCGTTCAGCAGGCGTGAAATAGCCGGGTTGGCGTACTCGATCACACTGCCCTCGCCCACCACCAACAAGCCTTCGGCGGCGTTGTCGAGCACCGAGGCGTTAAAGGCACGCGCCTGCTCCAAGTCGTGGCTCAGGCGCTGCAAGGCACGGCGGTTGCGCTGGTGCTCCAGCAGGGCCTGAACCTTGGGCTTTAGGACCTGCGGGTCAAAGGGTTTGAACAGATAGTCGATCGCACCGCTGGCATAGCCTTCCTGCACGGCGGCGGACGATTGAGCGTGGGCGGTGAGGAAGATAATCGGCGTCATGCGCGTGCGCTGGCTGCCGCGCATCAGACGCGCGACTTCAAAGCCATCCATGCCGGGCATGCGCACATCCAGCAGTACCAGGTCGACCTCGTGGGCAAGCAGCAACTCCAAGGCTTCCAGCCCGGATGCGGCCGTAATCACGTGCCAGTCTTCACGCTGCAAAAGCGCACGCATGCTGATGAGGTTCTCCGGGTAGTCATCGACTACCAAAAGAACCGAACTGCCATCGCCGGGGTGTGGAGCGCAATCCATGCTACGTCTCTTCCTTGAGGGGCTGCACCGGTCACTTCTGCTACAAAAACCGGACAAACACTGAGGGCTCACTCTAGCCCCGCTTTAAAAAAAGCAGAAGTGACGTGGGTGCCATCATTGCGCCAAAGCTCAGGAAGCCGACTAACGGTCAAGCGCTACAGCCCACGGCCTGTGGGAAACATGGCTTTTTGGCATTTAGCTGACGCCAATAATTTGCCACAAACTGTTTAACAACCGGACAACCACCGCCTATAAAGAAGTTGTACAGCCCTCGAGCTAAAGCCTTCACCCTCTGTAAAAGGCCCACACCATGATCGACCTTTCCACCTGGAACCTCAGCATCCCGGTCGGCTCCCCGCCCACGACCATCGACACCCCCAAGCTGCTGAGCGGCTTCAAAGACCAGTACTTCCAGGCTGAAGGCAGTAACGTGCAATTCTGGACACCCGTGACCGGCACCCGCACCGAAAACGCCATCTACCCACGCAGCGAGTTACGCGAAACCTACGCCGATGGGCGCCTGCGCAACTGGACTTACAACGAGGCCAACAACTTCCTGCGCGCCACCGTGGCGGTCAACCAGGTGCCCTCCAGCGGCAAAGTGGTCATCGGCCAGATCCACGCGTATGACAGCCAGAAACCGCTGATCAAACTGGAGTACCAATTCAAGGAAAAAACCCAGACCGGCAACATCGTCGCCAAGGTGCGAATGCGCCCGGATGATGGTGAGGGGCGTGTGATTACCGTCGCCAGTAACGTGCCATTGGAGAAGAGCTTCACCTATGTGATCAACCTCAATAAGGCCGGCTTGCTCAACGTATCTGCCGCAGACGGCCAATGGAACGAGCGCATAGGCGCCGCGTGGGGTGCGAAACCGCTGTACTTCAAGGCAGGGGTGTATGTGCAGGACAACAGCGGCGACAGCAAGGAAGGCGCGCGAGTGACGTTTGCCAAGTTGGACATTGATCACGAGTAGCGCGCAAAAGAAGCCCCGTTAACAGCGGGGCTTCTTAGAGAGTTTATTCAACGCACATCAACATAAAGCCCATCGATGAATCACCGGCGGGTTTGTTATCGCCAACTTTGAGTGTTAATACGTTAACGTAGTTTATGGCCGGCACGCTGCCCAACTTAGCATGACCATAGAAGATATGTTCGTTGGAGCTCACATCAGTGACCGAAACCGTGCAGAAACGGGGAGGTTCTTTAAATACGCCCGGTATGAACCTGACCTTATAGGTTGAAAAGTAATCAGGCTGCGCGGTCAACTTGACCTCTTTCAGCCACTTGGGCGACTGCGCAGTGACTTGCCCCTTTTCGTTAACAGATGCGGTGAATAGTCGGCCCTCGGCGTAGGCAAAGGATGCTGCTGTGAGCAACGCCATAATAGCGCCAGCGGTTTTAACCAAGTTCATGATCAATTCTCCATCATTGAATGCATTTAAAGATCAACCTTAAATGATCAGAGGTTGATAAATGCGCACTTTGAATGGCGTACGAATAAAACAGAAAACCTATAAAGACAGAGGGAATTCTACTGACGAGTTTGAGGACACTTCCGATTGCAAAGAACTTTTGAGTCGATGATATTCGTAGGCAAACTCCGACAGATACAAAGACTATTCTCAGAATAATCCAACCACTTAAACTCACCACCTAACCCTGTGGGAGCCGGGCTTGCCCGCGATGGCGGTGTATCAGCCAACATCAGCAGTGCCTGACACACCGTCATCGCGGGCAAGACCGGCTCCCACATTGGATCTCCATCGATTTGGAGATCGAGGTTGGTCCTACACGACCGTTGCGGGCAGACAGATCGCCGCTTATAGTTCGCCCCGTCGCTGAGAACAGCGACAGGGTTTCGCAGCCCTAACGATACGTGTGTAACCGAGCATCATGAATGCAACGAGGTGCGCTTCTGCGCCCAACGTTTACTTTATGGTGGCTGTGTGTGGGAGACCTTCGGGTCTGCCGGGTTCCTCGTATCCTCGGTCTGCGAACCCGCACACAGCTACCACCCATTCGTTTCGCAGCGATCGGCGGTAGTCCTTCTAGATACGAGGAATATTTGCCATGACCGAACCATTACCGCCCCACCGCTTCTACCCCTGCACCGAGTCCGCCACCGACTCCCCCGTGCTCTTGATCGACAGCGCCGCCCCACTGCCCGACCTCCACGCCTGCCTGCGCGAACGCCTCAACGCCGCCCTCGAACACCTCAACCTGATGGCCTGCTCCAGCCTGCCGGACTTCGCCGAGCGCGACCTGAACAACGTGGCCAATACCGCACGTATTCTGGTTCAGGACGTGAGCGACGTGTTCCGCGTCATTGAGCACCGAGGCTTTGATACGACTGCCGCACGCTGATCAAGCCAAACGAAAAGCCCGCATCGTCGCGGGCTTTTCGTTAGGCTGGATCACAGCCTTACGCCACCACTGACAAAATTGAACATCCTGTACCTCAAAAAGTTGCACACCCCGAATTGGCAGCCCTTGCCAGTTAAATCAACCCCCTCGGCGGCTTTGCCCTGACGTTAGAAACATTTAACCCGATAAGTCGCACTTATACGAAATTCGAAGAGTAGCAATAGCTAAACGCTATAAAAAACTGTCAAGTTTCACAGGTTTAGTTTTCACAAAAAGCACACATCATCTCCAACGTCAGAAGTGAAAAAACCGCACCTCTCGCTGAACTATAAAGAGGATTCATATAATGCCCAGCCGCCTCGCTCCCACCATAACAAATGCCCAAGATACTTCGGGAAATAACATTCCGAATAATGGGACCGTTTCAGGTAGCAGTCTTACCCTAAGCGGCCTAGGCTTTCCAGCATTGAAACTTAATATCAGCGTCACAACTAATGGCACACCTCAAACACCGTCAGCGTCATATGTACAGGTAGACGCCAATGGTGACTGGAAAGTCAATTTGACGGGATTATCGGCTGGCGCAACGATTGTCACATTGACTGAAGACGCCACGAACATCGTCGTAATCGGCGCCCCTGGCGTAGTTTCACAAAGTTTTACAGTGACATTAAATACAACTGTATTTGAGAATTTTTCAGGACTTAATGGCGTAGAGTTAAAAAATGATTGGGCAGTTCTCAGTGACCGCGATGTCGGCATCCTGTACCTCGGCGCCAACACAGGTTTCATTTTCCCAGCAAGATTGGTGTGGCCCGATAGCGCTCTGGTTGGAGCAGAAGAACAAAGAGGAAATATTTTTTCCCTAAGCCACGTGCCTAACAACCTGGAAATTAGCACTTCATACTTAGTCCTGTATTTACGTAAATCCAAAGCCCTTATTAATACGACTTTTTCCGAAGTCAGTTTTAAATATATCAGCAGCATCGATTGCACAGCCTATCTCCGAGATGAAAAAAGAGACGTGCTCAATCAAAAAGTCCTACCCGCTAGTTTGACCACGCCTGTAAAAGTCACATTAGCCGGAGCAGGTGCAACAATAATCGAAATAGTGGCGCCGCCAATTACTCCGTCCACCTGGCAAGGGTGGTCTATCAGGGTCGGAGCGGTAGAGTTTACTATAACTCCATAAAGAATACACATAAACACTTAGAGTTTGTAACACCCACCGAGGACACGATCGCCGCGTATTTGCCATTCTAGAAATCCGCTGGGCAGGCGGCCGATCTTACGTGCTTAGCAACGGGCACATAGATATTTTCATACACAGGCATAACAAACAACACGCTATTACGTTTAGCTCTCAACTCTCCACAGATAGACGTGCGAAATTCTGCCATTACCCATTCACAAGATAAGACGTTTACTGATCAACAAGGACCCTTATCATGCCCAGCTCTATCCCACCCAAAATTTTAACTTTCAAAGATAGCGCTGGAAATAATATCCCAAAAAATGGAACCGTCGCAGGTGGCAGCGCTAGCTTGACCGGTACAGGCTTTCCCGGCGCGACACTCGATATCAGTGTGCTAACGAACGGTGTCGTGCCGCCCCCCACAACTCCCACTGTACTCGTAGATTCAGGAGGAAAATGGGCCACCACTTTAATTGGCTTACCAGCAGGCACAACGGTTGTCACTTTTACCGAATCACTCAGCGACTCTTTCGTCACACATCCGCCAGGAGCAGCCTCATGGAGTTTCAAAGTAGTACCCGGAATAAAAGAGCACTTTGGAGACCTTATTGGGCAAACGTTCGAAATGGACTGGAGACATATAACCAACAACAATATCCAGATTTATTACAACAGTGCCAACACAGGGAGTATTAGAACCGCCAGGGAGTTCTGGACTCCGACATCAGCCAGTTTCAAAGGAAAACTCGACGGCAACGTACTGTGTATGGATTATTATGCAAAGCCTGCCAGCCGCTCTAATTCGTCAATTACCTTTATGTTAGCCAAATCGAAGGATGACAATACAGCCACCCCCTTTTCAAAAGTCAGCTTCTACTATCTAAGCCAGTTCCCATGCACCGTTATCACCGGAGATATCAACAACAGCACAGTGGACGAAAAAATACTGCCTGTCAGCCCGATAATTCCTTTACCAGCTTCTCTCTCATCACCCAGCATGTTTTCGATCACTGTGTGCATTCCTGAATCCCAAAAGACCTACTCACCTAGCTGGTCGTTTATTATCGGAAACCTAGAAATCACTCCTTAGGCGCTAACCGCCCGCCAAACTTAAATGAATCTCTGCGTTTTATCGAACGGCTCAGCACATATAGCTCGGACAACGAGTGGCATAAATGCATAGACGCGGCCTGGGGTGACACGCCGCTGTACTTCATAGCAGGGGCAAGTGCTGCACAGTACTGGCGACACGAATGAAGGCGCGCGGGTGACGTTTGCGAGGTTGGATATTGATCATGAGTGAATCGTCCCGTGATACACAGGATTTTTCCCAGATAAATCCAACACCTTAAACACTCCGCCCCCCTGTGGGAGCCGGGCTTGCCCGCGATGGCGGTGTATCAGCCAACATCAGCAGTGCCTGACACACCGTCATCGCGGGC
>NZ_CBFHAZ010000059.1:0-38700 GCF_965653655.1 Pseudomonas onubensis
CGCCAGATTTATTGACTGAGCCACCGCATTCGCGAGCAAGCCCGCTCCCACAGGGGTTTTGTGTCAGGCCGAGGTGACGCTGGCCCGCGCTGAGTGCAGTTTTTTATAGCTCTCAATCAAGCGCAAATGCCGATCCAGGCCTTCGAGCTTCATGCTGGTCGGCGTCAGGCCATAAAACCGCACGCTGCCGCCCACCGAACCAATCACCGCATCCATCCGCTCGTTACCGAACATCCGGCGGAAGTTGGCCTCGTAATCGGCAAGCTCCAGGTCGTCGTCCAACTGCATCTCCAACACCGCATTCATCGCCTGGTAGAACAGGCCGCGTTCAGCGGTGTTGTCGTTGTATTGCAGGAACATCTCCACGCACTCCTTGGCCTCCTCATATTGCTGCAAGGCCAGGAAGATCAGCAGTTTCAGCTCCAGGATGGTCAACTGGCCCCAGGCCGTGTTGTCGTCGAACTCAATGCCGATCAAGGTGGTGATGTCGGTGTAATCGTCCAGCTCGCTTTCGATCAAACGCTCGACCAACGCTTGCAACGCCTCCTCGTCAAGGCTGTGCAGGTTGAGGATATCGGCGCGGAAAAACAGTGCCTTATTGGTGTTGTCCCAGATCAGGTCGTCCACCGGGTAGATTTCCGAGTAGTCCGGCACCAGGATCCGGCAAGCCGTGGCGCCGAGGTGTTCGTACACCGCCATGTAAGACTCTTTGCCCATGCCTTCGAGAATACCGAACAGGGTAGCGGCTTCTTCGGCGTTGGAGTTTTCACCCTCGCCCGAGAAGTCCCACTCGACAAACTCATAGTCCGACTGTGCACTGAAGAAGCGCCACGACACCACGCCGCTCGAATCAATAAAGTGCTCGACAAAGTTGTTTGGCTCGGTCACCGCCTGGCCTTCAAAAGTTGGCTGCGGCAGGTCATTCAAGCCTTCAAAACTGCGGCCCTGGAGCAGTTCGGTGAGGCTGCGTTCCAGTGCCACTTCCATACTCGGGTGCGCGCCGAACGAGGCGAATACACCGCCGGTACGCGGGTTCATCAGGGTGACGCACATCACCGGGAACTCGCCGCCCAGCGACGCGTCCTTGACCAGCACCGGGAAGCCCTGGGCTTCCAGGCCTTCGATCCCCGCGACAATGCCGGGGTATTTGGCCAACACTTCTGCGGGCACATCCGGCAAGGCGAACTCGCCTTCGATGATTTCGCGCTTCACCGCACGCTCGAAAATCTCCGACAGGCACTGCACCTGGGCTTCAGCCAAGGTATTGCCTGCGCTCATACCGTTGCTGAGGTAAAGATTTTCGATCAGGTTGGACGGAAAATACACCACTTCACCGTCGGACTGGCGCACAAACGGCAGCGATACAATCCCACGTTCTTCATTGCCCGAATTGGTGTCGAACAAGTGCGAGCCACGCAGCTCGCCCTCGCGGTTGTAGACCTTCAGGCAGTAGGCGTCGAGGATTTCACTCGGCAGCTCATCCTTGGGCCCAGGCTGGAACCAGCGCTCATCCGGGTAATGCACGAACGCCGCGTTAGCCAGCTCCTCACCCCAGAACTGGTCGTTGTAGAAAAAGTTGCAATTGAGCCGCTCGATAAACTCGCCCAACGCCGACGCCAATGCGCCTTCCTTGGTCGCGCCCTTGCCGTTGGTGAAACACATCGGCGAGTGTGCATCGCGGATATGCAACGACCACACGTTGGGCACGATATTGCGCCACGAGGCGATTTCTATCTTCATGCCCAGGCCGGCGAGAATGCCGGACATGTTGGCGATGGTCTGCTCCAGCGGCAGGTCCTTGCCGGCGATATAGGTGCCCGCCTCGGAGGTGGAATTGGGCATCAACAATGCCTGGGCATCCGCGTCGAGGTTTTCGACTTCTTCGATGACAAATTCCGGCCCGGCCTGCACCACTTTCTTTACCGTGCAGCGGTCGATGGAACGCAGGATGCCCTGGCGGTCCTTGTCGGAGATGTCCGCCGGCAACTCCACCTGGATCTTGAAGATCTGGTTGTAGCGGTTTTCCGGATCAACAATGTTGTTCTGCGACAGGCGAATATTCTCGGTTGGAATATTGCGTGTTGCGCAGTACAGCTTCACAAAGTACGCCGCGCACAACGCCGACGAAGCCAGGAAGTAATCGAACGGACCCGGGGCCGAACCGTCGCCTTTGTAGCGAATCGGCTGGTCGGCAATCACCGTGAAGTCATCGAACTTGGCTTCAAGCCGAAGGTTGTCGAGAAAGTTGACCTTAATTTCCATGCGGGCACACCAGAATAACGAGCTAAACAAATTGGCCGCCATTATGAAGATTTTCGCCGGGAAGTCTCAGGGTTTTGCGAATCGGCTGCCGATCGGTGCTAACGGCCGGCCACCGTTCGTTGAACCAATCCTCAGCCGAGGCGAATCGACAGTTCGATGTCATCGGCAAACGGTACCGACAGGTAGCCGTTTCCAGGTTCGCGCACATGCGCAAGGTATTCAGGGCAGTAGTTGGTATTGTCGGCCACCACCAACGCGCCCGGCCGCAGGTGCTTCTCTACCAGGTTCAACACGTCACCATACAGCGACTTGGCGCCATCGAGCAGCAGCAGGTCGACCGATTGCGGCAGGTTTTGAGCCAGTGAAACCAGCGCATCACCTTCACGCACTTCGATCAAGTCGCTGACGCCGCCTTGGATGAAATGCTCGCGCGCCAGCGCGATCTTCGACGGTTCGAATTCGCTGCCGATCAACACACCGCCGCCGTTGTCGCGCAGTGCGGCAGCCAGGAACAGGGTGGACAACCCAAACGAGGTGCCGAACTCAACAATGGCTTTTGCATGGCTGCTGCGGGCCAGCAGGTAGAGCAGGTTGCCGGTGTCACGCGAAACGGGCAGCCACAAGTCCTTGAGCATCGTGTAAAGCTCCAGGTATTCGGTTTTGCTGTGCATCAGCCGGTTGCGTTCCTGCGGCGACACAGTGTCGATGAGCGGGCTGATCGCCGCATCGGCTTGCTTGTAGAGGCGTTCGATCAAGGCTGCAAGAGGCGCGGTAGTCAGGGTGGTCATGATTGATTTCCGTTGGGTGGGGACTAAGATGCGACTAATTCGTCGCATTAAAAGTATGCGATTGATTTCTCGCCTTCGCTATTCGCGTTCGCCCAGCGCTCGGAGCCCCAAATGACCACTCGCCAGACTGCCCGTATTGCCTCGCGCAAACAGCCACAGCAGGCACGCTCCACCGAGCTGGTGGCGGCGATTCTCGAAGCCGCTATTCAGGTTTTGGCCAAGGAAGGCGCCACGCGCTTCACCACCGCGCGGGTCGCGGAAAAGGCCGGCGTGAGTGTCGGCTCGGTGTATCAATACTTCCCCAACAAGGCGGCGATCCTGTTTCGGTTGCAAAGTGATGAATGGCAGCAGACCACCCAGATGCTGCGCGACATCCTCGAAAAAACCGCCATAGCGCCGCTGACCCGCCTGCGTACTTTGGTGCATGCATTTATCCATTCCGAGTGCGAGGAGGCGCTGATGCGCGGAGCGCTCCACGACGCGGCACCGCTGTACCGCGACGCGCCGGAAGCGGAACACGTGCGCGCGGCCGGCCAGCAAGCCTTTGAGACATTCATGCATGAGTTACTGCCCGAGGTGCCCGACGCAACCCGCGCACTGGCGTGCGACCTGATCCGCAGCACGCTGGGTTGCGTGGGCAAGGACTTCTCCATGAGCCCGCGCACCGCCGCCGAGATCGAGATGTATGCCGATGGCATGGCCGCTATGTTCAGCGCTTATGTGAATACACTCAATCGGCCCTGATTGTTTAACAAAGCCATACCTGAAGGTTCACAAACGGCGATTGAATGCACCCACGCACGATGGGAGCATCGGCGACCATGATTTCGCACCTGCGTTTGATCCGCCGTGCCCTGCTCCCCTCCTTCGCGAAGGTGCAGACGCGTTCCTGCGAAAATCCGCTGTTCAATCACATCCTGGCCTTCTGGGCGCTGTGGCATTGCCGCCATGCACGCCCACCTGATGCACCCTTCTGATCCACGTCGAATACGCCTTACCGGCATTCATTTATCAGAAGGATCACCCCATGACCGCAGCTTTGCGCAGCCCTTCGTACTACACCGCCAGCCTCAACGACGCCACCCGGTACCCGACCTTGCAAGGCCAGGTCAGCGTAGACGTGGTGATCATCGGCGGCGGTTTCACCGGCGTTGCCAGCGCCGTGGAGCTCGCTGAACGCGGGCTCAAGGTGGCGATTGTCGAGACCCACCGCATCGGTTGGGGCGCCAGCGGGCGCAATGGCGGGCAAGTCACCGGCAGCCTGTCGGGCGACGAGGCCATGCGCGAACAGATGCGCAAACGCCTGGGCGATGAGGTGGATGATTTCATCTGGCACTTGCGCTGGCGTGGGCACGCAATCATCGAGCAACGCGTGAAAAAATACGCGATTGACTGCGACCTCAAGCACGGCCATCTGCATGCCGCGATGAAACCCTCGCACATGACCGAACTGCGCGCCTTTCACGACGAAGCACAGCGGCGCGGCATGGGCGACCAGGTCAGCCTGCTCGACCAGGCTGGTGTGCGTCAGCACTTGGACAGCGCGCTGTACCTGGGCGCCCTTAAAAACACCCGCAACCTGCACCTGCACCCGCTGAACCTGTGCCTGGGCGAAGCGCGTGCCGCACATAGCTTGGGCGCGCTGATTTTCGAAAATTGCGAAGTGCTGGAAATCGTGCATGGCGAGCGCCCGGCGGTGATCACCGCCCAAGGCCGCATCGACGCGCACCAGGTGCTGCTGGCCGGCGATGTGTACCACAAGCTCGAACCCAAACAGCTCAAGGGCAAGATCTTCCCGGCCATGGGCGGCATCGTCACCACCGCACCGCTGGGCGAACTGGCGCATCAGATCAACCCGCAGGACCTGGCGGTGTACGACTGCCGTTTTGTACTCGACTACTACCGCCTCACCGGCGATGGTCGGCTATTGTTTGGTGGCGGCGCCAACTATTCCGGGCGCGATTCACGCAACATCGCCGCCGAACTGCGGCCCTGTATCGAGCGCACCTTCCCGGCGCTCAGAGGCGTGGATATCGAGTTCCAGTGGAGCTGCGCCATGGGCATCGTGATGAATCGCATCCCGCAGTTGGGCAAACTTTCGGACAACGTCTGGTACTGCCAGGGCTACTCCGGGCATGGTATCGCCACCAGCCATATCATGGGCGAAATCATGGCCGAAGCGCTGACCGGCACGCTGGCGAAGTTCGACACCTTCGCCGGGTGCAAGCACATCAAGGTGCCGCTCGGCGATGTGTTCGGCAACCCGATGCTGGCGGTCGGGATGTGGTACTACCAGATGCTCGAAAAGCTGCGCTGACCGGTGGTCTATGCACAGGATCAAGATTCATCGAGTGTAAAATGATTCTAATGTGGGAGCGGGCTTGCTCGCGAAAGCGATGGGCCAGTTAATTAATGTATCGACTGACACGCAGCCTTCGCGAGCAAGCCCGCTCCCACAGTTGACCGCATGCAGCTTTGAAAATGAGGTCGGCTGCGGATTTGCATGCACTGAAGAGCAGCTCCCACCTTGGATCAGTGTGCATTGAAGGGCGGGCAACTGAACAACAGCACTGTTGAAGCACACCCAATCGCTGCTATGTTTCGCCCCTGCCCAAGCCAAGGAATATGCCATGGAACCGCTAGCCACAAACGCCGCATTGTTGATCATCGACATGCAGCAAGGCATGAATAACCCCAAGCTGGGGCGACGCAACAACCCCGATGCCGAGGTGCAGATACGGCACCTGCTGCGTGCATGGCGACAATCCGAGCGCCCCGTGGTGCATGTACGGCATATGTCCCGCAGCGAAGGCTCGGTGTTTTGGCCGGGCCAACCGGGCTGTGAGTTCCAGCCGGCACTGGCACCGCTCAAGCATGAGCATGTGGTGGAAAAAAACGTCCCGGACGCGTTCGCCGCCACCGGCCTGGAGCGCTGGTTGCATGGGCGCGGGATCCGGCAAATGGTGATCGTTGGGGTGATCACCAATAACTCTGTCGAGTCTACGGCGCGCTCCGGCGGCAACCTGGGTTTTGAGGTCACCGTGGCGGCGGATGCCTGCTACACCTTTGATCAAACCGACTTGTCAGGCCGCCTCTGGCCTGCCGAGGATGTGCACGCACTGTCGCTGAGCAACCTGGCGATGGATTACGCCAGGGTCACAGGTACTGTCGATATCCTGGCCATGCTTTAAAAAACGCCTGCCTGTTTGAGCATGTCGATAAGCCCTTCTGGCCATACCGTGTCTGCAGTCGATCGCAGTTCGTCCATGGACCACCAATGGTGATCCGCCATGACCTGGCTTTCTTGCGCAGTCCATTCGTCTCGTGAAAGGTGCTCGTTTTGCGCCTGTACAACAAAGTACTGCTCAATGGCCAACACCGTTTCACCACTGGGCAGCATCAGTTCAAACCTGCGGTCTGCTACCGGCGCTGGCACGTCACTGACCACAATGCCGGTCTCTTCGCGCAGCTCACGGATCGCAGCGGTGTGAAAGGTTTCCCCGGCTTCAACACCACCGCCGGGCGTCGCCCAGTAGTTCCTGCCGGCCAGTGCGCCGTCCTTGTGGACGAAGCGGAACAGCAGCACTGTTCGCGCCGGGCTGATCACCAACAGGCGTGCGGCTTTGCGCTCACGCATCGGCCAGCGCCCTTTCGCCAAGCCGCTCTACCAGTCTCACCAGATAACCATCCGGGTCCTGTACCAGAAACTCACGCTGCCCGACCTCGACTTCGCCCGCCCGGTACCACACGTCCTTGCTGGCCTTGAACACGGGATACGCTGCCCTCTCCAGCCGTTGAATAACCGGGAGCGCCGCCGCGACATCTATCTGCAGGTTCATGCCACGTCCAAATGGCCGTTCCAACGCACCCGTGAGCCATTGATTGGCGAGTGGGTCGACTTGCTCAAGCATCACCTGAGCGCCGTCCTGGTCGAGATACGCAAAGCCGTCTTCCAGGCGTTGATAAGTCACCTCGAACCCCAGCCAACCTACCCAGAAATCAAGGCTCTGGTTCAAGTCGGTCACCATCAATTCCGGGACCAGATTATTTCTTTGCATCATCCTGCTTCCATTGCGGAGTTGAGTAGCTGCGCGATCGTGTTGCGCAACTCACCGTGCTGCTGTTCAGCGTAAGGGGGCGCGTTTTTCCAGTCGTAGAACCACACCGGCATCCTGCGTTTGTCCTCCGGCTCCGAGGCATAACGCGGGAAAATATGGCAGTGCAACTCCGGCTCCGAATTGCCCAGAATCTCGTAGTTCACGCGCACCGCGTCGGTGGCCGCCAGCACTGCATCGCCAAGGCGGGCCATATCGAGCAGGTAGGTTGCGCGTGCCTCGGCGTCCAGATCATTGAGGCTGGCAACCACCGGGTCGGGCAGCAACAGGCAGTAACCCGGCAAAAACTGCACATCGCCCATCACCGCCCAGCCCGAGGCCATGCGGCAAATGACCTTATCGTTGGCACCGTTGCGGGCCAGCGCTACGCGTTCCGTGATCAGTGGCATGCATTGTCCTTAATGAGAAAATACCGATGGCATCTTAACTGTGATAACACTGCGGGGCTCAACACTTTCAACCTGCCGAGTAGGTTGGTGGGCGTTTCAAGTCTTGGAACGCCCAATAAGAGCGCGGAACTTCCGCCTGGTTATCAGGACGAAGAGCAACATGCCAAAACAAACTAAATACCTGTGAGTTTTGACAATTCAATTTTTCCATACCCAATGCAACGATCCAGTCAGGCCTGTTGCTTCGACTTGCCCAAGGTATAGAGGAGTTTGAACAACGACCGATTTTATTATCGATGTCCTGGATACGGATGGAACCGATCAATCCGCGCGTGATAAAGCCAAACGATTGCTCAGAAAGAGGGAAACACTGTTTAGATCTCAAAGGTGACGATGAATCCTGCCAAGCACTCGGCCACCATTACCTAGGAGTACAAAACAATCCCGAATTATGTGAAGCACGTACGATAGGAATCCTTGGTGACCTGCCTGATGGTTTCGGCTGGCGTTGTTACTGCCTAGAGCACAGTGCTATGAAATTCCGCGATCTGTTGCCACATCGCGACCGGGTTGGAATACATTGGAAAATGCCCGCACCGGGCAATAGGCGCCAGGCGCACACCGTGGGCCTGGATATGGGGCAGGTACGACAGTGAGGCGTTTTGCTCGCCATACATGAACATCTTCGGGCACGGCAGGCCGAGAAACTTGCCCATCAGGTCGGCGTGGTCAGACAGCTCGACCATCGACTGGAAGATGCCGCGTACCGCACCGGCGCGCACTTTGTGGCGCAGGCTCGCCGCATACAGCGCACTGGCATACGCCGGTGCGTGGCGCGCGCGTTCGATGAATGCACTGAAAAACGCCTCGGGATCCTCTGCCGGGAAGTCGACGATTTGCCGGCTCAGGAAGCAGTCTTCGGGGGCGATATTGCCTTCAATGTCGATAAAGCTCAGCACGCGATCCGCAAAGCGGTGCGCCAGCATCAGTGCGGTCAGCCCGCCCATGGAGTGGCCGACCAAATGGAAGCGCTGAATATCGAAATGCTCCAGCACCCGCAAGGCCGTCTCCAGCAGCAAGGCAATACTGATTTGGGACAGATCGTCGCACTGGCTTTCACCGCAACCGGGCGCGTCGTAGGCGACAAAGGCGCGCCCGTCAAAGGCCGGGTGCAGGACGATATCGGCGTAGTCTTCCTTGGTCGAACCAAACCCGTGCAGGAACAGGATGGGCGCGCCCTCGCCGCTACGGTGCAGGGCGGCGATGTTCAGCGCAACGCCGTCTACCGTCAGCGGTACGCAGGTGTGAACGAACGACATGGTGCAGTTTCCTTGGACAAACAGGCCGCCAATTTCCGGGGTTTGCCGCTGCGTGTAAATGACCGATAGCGGAACGCATTCATACGCCAATCGTATGAGCCTGAAACTGCGCGACCAACTCGGTCACCAACGGGTTGGGCCGTTCGCTGTTCCAGGCCACGGCGGTGGTGACCACATTGAGCTTTTGCGTGAGTGCGCGCAGCACCACATTGTCCGGCGCCAGCTTTTTCAACGACGCCGGAACCAGCGCGATGCCCTGGCCACAGCTGACAAAGGCAATTTGCGAAGCCACCGAGCGCACTTCATGCAGTACTCGCGGTGAAAACCCGTTGGCGCGGCAGGTGGCAATCAGGTTGTCGAAATACACCGGGCTGACCTTGCGCGAAAACATCACCAGCGGCTCGCTGGCCAGGCTCGACAGGCTGATACGGGTGCGCGCCGCCAGCGCATGATCGCAGGCCAAGGCCACCATCAGGCGGTCCTCGCGCAACGGCAACGACTGGATCGCCGGGCCCAGGTCGCCGTCCAGCCGCGCAAAGGCCAGGTCGATATCGCCAGCCTCCAGCGCCGGTACGGCTTCGACACTGTCAATCTCGCGCACCGACACGGTGAGGTGCGGGTATTGCTGCTTGAGCTGGTTGATCAGGCCCGGCAGCACATCAAACATCGCGGTGGAAATCGCGCCGATGGTGAGCATGCCCGACTGCCCCGCCACCGCTTCTTCTACCGCCAGCTCCAGACGCTCCAACTGCTCGGCGAACTTGCGCACCGCCGGCAGGATCGCCGCGCCCACTGGCGTGAGCTTGGCACCGCGCCGCGAGCGCTCGAACAGCCTGACCTTGAGCGCCTGTTCCAACACCTGGATCTGCTCGCTCAAGGGCGGCTGCGACATGCCCAGGCGTTTGGCGGCGCGGCCGAAGTTCTGTTCTTCGGCGACAGCCAGGAACAGCCAGAGGTGGCGAATCAGGCGGAAGTTGATCATAGGTTCGGCGTATGTAAAGTGAGGTTGAACGCCAATATACCTATCTATGCCTGCTGTGAAACCATCCAGTCGATAAAGGCGCGTAATCGCGTGGTAAAAGCCTCGCCCTCGGCACTCGGGTTGCGCGCCTCAAACAGGAAGTACGCGACCTGGATGCGCATCATCGGCTGCTGCTGGATAAAGGCTGCAACGTGCTCTTCGAGCGTGTGTGGCCAGCTTGCCGCGTTGTCGGCGCGCAAGGTGTTAGTGGCTCGAATCAGCTTGCGCGCAGCCTCGCGCTGCAGGCGAAGGCGTTCGAGTGGCGTGCCGGCCTTCTCGATGCGCGTGAGATAGCCGCTCAGTACCTGTTCAAAATCACCATTCAACGCCAGGGCGATTTCACGCGAGGGCTGCAACCGTGCGAAGCGCAGCGAGAGATCCTCGCCCCACAGACAACGGCAATGATGCTTGAGCCAGAAGCCCCATTTATTTACGTTTTCGGGCGCCAGTACTTCAGCGCGGTGGCCGATATCGAAGTCAATCCTGGTGACCTCCGGGTGGCGTTGCTCCAGCGCCTGGCGTAGCGTTTCCAGGTGCGCCAACACCTGTGCATCGGGCGGCTCGAGCAGAATCAGGCTAAGGTCCAGGTCCGATTCGCCAGGGCTTGCTTCGCCCCTGGCGACACTGCCATACACATAAATGCTGTCCAGCCCCGACTGGGAGAGGCTGGCACAGACATCCGCCAGCAGCGGCTCAAACTCAGGCTGGAACGCGGCATCGCCCAGCGTCAGCACATAGCCCTGAGCATCTACACCGGTCAGGGTACTCATGGGTGATGCACCTCAAACAAGGGGCTTTGGGCTTCCCTCAACGGGATCTTGCAGCCTGGAAATTGCAGGGTTGGCATGGACACGGTTCCTTTTGTCAGGCCTTGAAGCATGCCAGTTTTCAGGCCTGCGCATAATGAGAACCTATCCTGTAACAGTGAATGGGCACCCTGGTTTCGACAAATTACCTGCAAGGGATGGTTATGATTCGTGATGCAATGCTCAAGGACGCCAAGCACATCGCCCACGTGCATGTGCGCAGTTGGCAACAGGCTTATGTGGACCTGATGCCGGCGGATTTTCTAGCCTCGCTGACCACAAGCTTGCCGCAGAAAGAGGCTCACTGGGCGCGTTCAATTGAAAGCAAACAGGCTGACACGTTAGTCGCCGAAGTGAATGGCAACGTTATCGGCTGGCTGTCGCTGGGCCCTTGCCGTGATGCCGACACGCCCGAGGCCACAGCCGGAGAGGTCATGGCTATCTACGTGCTGGCCGACTATTGGGGCCATGGCATCGGCGCGCAATTATGGCAGGCCGGTTTCCAACGTTTGGGTGACCAGGGTTATACACGCATTTCTTTATGGGTTTTAGCCGCGAACCAAAGAGCCATTCGTTTCTATACGAGCTTTGGCGGCACTGAAGAACCCGGTAGCCGTCGCACGCTGGTGCGCGGTGGCGTGACGCTGGAAGAGGTGCCTTATGTGTGGACCCGTTAAAGCTCGGTCAAACCCTGAAATAATATTTCGACACGAATTACGCTGAACTATCCGCCAGGCTCTACGCTCCTTCCCTATGCGTTGCCCCGCCCCGGGGCGTTGGATAAACAAGGAGCCGCGACCCCATGACCACCCTTCCCGCCTACCCACTCGTCAGGCCTGGCCCGCTGCACTCGACCCTGTTGGCCGGCACCGTGCCGCTGTTTCTCGGAGCCTTGCTCAGTGATATCGCCTATGGCCAGACCTATCAGATCCAATGGGCCAACTTCGCGTCCTGGCTGATCGCCGGAGCCTTGGTGTTTTGTGGCTTTGCGCTGTTGTTTGCGCTGGTCAACCTGGTGCGTGCCGAGCATAAAGCCGGGCGCCCCGCCGCGTACTTCCTGCTGTTGCTGATCACCTGGGTACTCGGGTTGGTGAATGCGTTCCAGCATGCCAAGGACGCCTACGCCATGATGCCTGTGGGCCTGGTGCTGTCGGCGGTCGTGACCGTCCTGGCGATCGTTGCCACCTGGATCGGCCTGACCAACCTGCGCTCGGGAGCTGCCAAATGAACCCACTCCATACGCTGACCTTACTGAGCGCGGCGCTGTTGCTGAGCGCGTGCGGCGACGCCGGCGACAAGACCCAGGCACGCGGTCCCGACCCCAAACTCCCCGAGCAACAAAGCAGCCTGCTGCCGAGCATGAAGATTGCCGAGCCGACAGCCTGGGGCGAGCAAAAACCCACAGTGCCGCAAGGCTACAGCGTCACGGCCATTGCCACCGACCTGGCCATTCCTCGCCAGACGCTGGTGCTGCCCAATGGCGATATCCTCGTTGCCGAAGGCCGTGGCGGCAGTGCGGCCAAGCTCAAGCCCAAGGACGTGATCGCCAGCGTGATCAAGGCCCAGGGCAACACCAAGGTCAAGAGCGGTAACCGCATCACGTTGCTGCGCGATGCCGACGGTGATGGCAACTACGAGCTCAAGACCGTGTTTGCCGACAACCTCAACGCGCCCTATGGGCTGGCTTTCGCCGACGGCAAGCTGTACGTGGCCAACCAGGATGCGCTGGTACGCTTCGACTATGCCGACGGCCAAACCAAAGCCAGCGGCCCGCCCACCAAAATCACCGACCTGCCGGCGCAGATCAACCATCACTGGACCAAATCCCTGGCCATCAGCGAAGACGGGCGCCTGCTCTATGTGGGCATCGGCTCCAACAGCAACATCACCGAGCGCGGCATGGAAGTGGAGATCGACCGCGCCATGGTCTGGCAGATCGATGCGGCCAGCGGCGCGCACAAGCCCTACGCCACCGGCCTGCGCAACCCGACCGCGCTGACCATTCAGCCAGGCTCCGGGCAATTGTGGACGGTGGTCAACGAACGCGATGAGCTCGGCCCCGACCTGGTGCCGGACTACCTCACCTCGGTGCGCGAAGGCGCCTTTTACGGCTGGCCCTACAGCTACTGGGGCCAGAACGTCGACCCGCGCGCGCAACCGCAGAACCCGATGAAAGTCGCGGCCGCGATCAAGCCGGATTACAGCCTGGGCTCCCATGTTGCAGCACTCGGCGTGGATTTCTCGATTCCGGCCATGGGTGAACAATTTGCCGACGGCGTGTTTGTAGGCGAACACGGTAGCTGGAACCGCGACAACCCGGTGGGCTACAAGGTGATCTTTGTGCCGTTCAGCAACGGCAAGCCGGCGGGCGAACCGATTGATTTCGCCACTGGCTTTCGCGGCGATGACGGCAAGACCCGTGGCCGCCCGGTGGGCGTGACGGTGGACCCGAAAGGTGCGCTGATCATTGCTGACGACCTGGCGAACACCGTTTGGCGGGTGACGCGCAATAAATAACGCCATTTAATCTTTTCACTGTGGCGAGGGAGCTTGCTCCCGCTGGGCTGCGAAGCGGCCCCTGCTCTTTGTTTCAAGAGCATGGGACTGCTACGCAGTCCAACGGGAGCAAGCTCCCTCGCCACAGAGGATAGTTTTACAAATCCGTGATTTCCTTATGGCGCGGCACCAGTGCTTTCATCACGCTCCACGCCACCAGGTAGGCCAGGGCACAGATCGCAAACATGATCATGTAGCCGGTGTGAATGTCGTTGATCGACTTGTAGTAGTCGAACACCCAGCCACCGATCTTGGTCATCACCACACCGCCCAGGCCGCCCGCCATGCCGCCGATGCCGACCACCGACGCCACGGTTTTTTGCGGGAACATATCCGACACCGTGGTGAAAATATTGCACGACCACGCCTGGTGCGCCGAGGCGCCCACGCCGATCAACAACACCGGCACCCAGAAGCTCAGGTAACCGAACGGTTGCGCCAGCAACACCACCAGTGGGAACAGCGCGATCACCAGCATGGCTTTCATGCGGCCGTCATACGGGGCATCACCGCGCGCCATAAAGTAGCTGGGGAACCAGCCGCCGCCGATACTGCCAACCATGGTCATGCTGTACAGCACGGCCAACGGCATCACGATATCCGCGCCTTTCATGTTGTATTGCGCCGACAGGTAAGTGGGCAGCCAGAACAGAAAGAACCACCACACGCCGTCGGTCATGAACTTGCCGAAAGCGAAAGCCCAGGTCTGGCGGTAGGTCAGCAGCTTGAACCACGAGACTTTTTTCGGCGTCGCCCCTACAGGCTCAGGCGCGAAAGGCTGTACGGTCTGGTCACTGCGGATGTAGGCCAGTTCTTCGGCGGACAAGCGCTTTTGCTGCTCCGGTTTCTCATAGAGCATCGACCACACCGCCACCCACACAAACCCGAGCATGCCGATCACGATAAAGGCGGCTTCCCAGCCCCACATCCCGGCAATCAGCGGTACGCAGATGGGTGCCAGGATCGCACCCACGTTAGCGCCGGAGTTGAAAATACCGGTGGCCAGGGAGCGTTCTTTTTTCGGGAAATATTCGGCGGTGGCCTTGATCGCGATGGGGAAGTTACCCGCCTCGCCAATCGCCAGTACGGCGCGGGAGAGCATAAAGCCCGCAATCGACACCGGGATTACCGCCAGGCCGATGGCGGCACTGAGCGAGGCAATCCCCGCGCCCATCGGCACCGAGAAGGCGTGCATGATCGCGCCGGAGGACCAGATGCCAATCGCCACCACATAAGCAGCCTTGGTGCCGATCTTGTCGACGAAACGCCCGGCAAACAGCATCGCAATCGCATAAACGAACTGGAACACCGCAGCGATGTTGGCGTAGTCGGTGTTGCTCCAGCCAAATTGCGTCGACAGTTGCGGCGCCAAGAGGCTGAGCACCTGGCGGTCGAGGTAATTGACGGTGGTGGCAAAGAACAACATCGCGCAGATGGTCCAGCGATAGTTGCCGACGGCCTGGCCGACGCGGTGGGCGTTGATGGGCTCATTCAAATTCATGGCATCACTTTTTATTTTTGTTAGATAGGACATATGTAACGTCATATGTCGTCGTACAACTGCGACTTTTATAGCCGGGCGCTTTGGCGGTGTCAATCTGAAAGATTGCCGTTTATTCAGGTATTACACGGGCGTGTAAACAATCAGCGCAAAGCAGTTGTAGGACGACGGATGCTAAACACCCGGCTAGGCGCTTTGCCCGGTACATCGTCGAGCAGGCCGAAGGGTTGCATGCCGAGCTTTTCCAGCACACGAATCGAAGCCGTATGATCGGGTCGCACCAGGCCGAAAACCTCGGGCAAATTCAGTGTTTGGAAGGCCAGTATTAGCGCATCCCGCCCCAGCTCAGTGGCATAGCCCTGCCCCCACGCCTCCACGGCGAAGCGATAACCCAGGTTGATGCGACGCTCGGTCAGGTAGTTAAGCGGCGCGATGCCGCCAAAGCCGATGAGGTGCTCGGGCTGCTCCTTACGGGCAATCGCCCACCAGCCATAACCCTGGGTGGCCCATTGCTCCAGCCAGTGGTCGAGCACGCGCTGGGCGTGCTCCAGCCCGGCCATCGGCCCGGCGGGATTGAACAGGTTTGTCTGCGGGTCACCGAAGATCGCGAACAATCGCTGCACATCATGGGCTTCTGGCTTGCGGTAGATCAGGCGTGAGGGGACGTCAGGCATGCGCATAATTCCTTGTTGATGTCATGAAGTTCAACGCATCGGCAAAAAAACGCAAATAGCGGTGAATTATTTCATGTCGGCTTGTATCTGAAGTGACAGAGCGGTGCCATCGCAACGATGGCACCTCCCCTGTTCAGATTTAGAGTGCCCCGCATGAAATTACGTAAGAAAAGCGTCAAACCCATCGGTTTGAAAGACATTACCATCGTCGACGATACCAAGGTGCGCAAGGCGATCACCGCCGCCGCGCTGGGTAACGCCATGGAGTGGTTCGACTTTGGCGTCTACGGGTTTGTCGCCTATGTGCTCGGCAAGGTGTTCTTCCCCGACGCCTCGCCCAGCGTACAAATGATCGCTGCCTTGGGAACCTTCTCCGTACCCTTCCTGATTCGCCCGCTGGGCGGCCTGTTCTTCGGTGCCCTGGGCGACAAATACGGGCGGCAGAAAGTGTTGGCCGCCACCATCGTGATCATGTCCCTGAGCACCTTCGCCATCGGCCTGATCCCCGGCTACGCCTCCATAGGCATCTGGGCGCCGATCCTGCTGCTGTTGTGCAAAATGGCCCAGGGCTTCTCGGTGGGCGGTGAATACACCGGCGCCTCGATCTTTGTAGCCGAATACGCGCCGGACCGTAAACGCGGGTTCCTCGGCAGCTGGCTGGACTTCGGCTCCATTGCCGGTTTTGTGCTCGGTGCCGGCGTCGTGGTGCTGATCTCGACGATCCTCGGTGAAGCTGACTTCGAGGCCTGGGGCTGGCGCCTGCCGTTCTTCCTCGCCCTGCCACTGGGCATCATCGGCCTGTACCTGCGTCACGCGCTGGAAGAAACCCCGGCCTTCCAGCAGCACATGGACAAGCTCGAACAAGGCGACCGCCAGGGCCTGACCCACGGCCCCAAAGTCTCGTTCAAGGAAGTCGCGACCCAGCACTGGCGCAGCCTGCTGACCTGCATCGGTATCGTCGCCGCTACCAACGTGACCTACTACATGCTGCTCACCTATATGCCCAGTTACCTGTCGCATAACCTGCACTACAAAGAAAACAGCGGTGTGCTGATCATCATCGCGATCATGGTCGGCATGCTGTTCGTGCAACCATTTATTGGCTTTGTCAGCGATAAGATCGGCCGCAAACCCTTCATCATCGCCGGCAGTATAGGCCTGCTGTTCCTGTCCATTCCGGCGTTCATGCTGATCACCAGCGGCAAGATCGGCCTGATCTTCGCCGGCCTGCTGATCCTGGCGGTGATCCTCAACTTCTTTATCGGCGTAATGGCCTCGACCCTGCCGGCGATGTTCCCCACGCACCTGCGCTACAGCGCACTGGCCAGTGCCTTTAACGTCTCGGTACTGATCGCCGGTGTCACTCCTACCGCCGTGGCCTGGCTGGTGGAAAGCACCAACGACCTGTACATGCCCGCCTACTACCTGATGGTATTTGCCGTGGTCGGCCTGATCACCGGCCTGACCATGAAAGAAACCGCCAACAAACCTTTGCGCGGCGCCGCGCCTGCGGCCTCGGACATGGCCGAAGCCAAGGAAATACTGCAAGAGCACCACGACAATATTGAGCAGAAGATCGAAGACATCGACACTCAGATTGCCGAACTCGAAGCCAAGCGTCAGAACCTGGTGCAACAGCACCCACGCATCAACTGACTACTGACCTGGCATGGCGGCCTCTGCCGCCATGCCTTTGGAGTGCCTGAGCATGGTTCCAAGCGTTACCGCAGCACATTCGCTACTCAGCGCCGATGAGCGCGCTGCCATCGCCGAAATAGAAGCCACCACCAGCATCCTGCAACTGGTTACCCGCCTGACCGGCATGCGCTTTGCCGGCATCGCCAAATTCACAGACCTTGAGTGGGTCGTCTGCTCGGTGCATGACACCGCCGACATGGGCATTCACGTCGACGATGTACTCGACCTCGAAACCACCTTGTGCAGCGAATTCTGCATCAACCCGCAGACCCTGTTCATCCCGCAGATCAGCCACAACGGCCGCTTCGCCGCGCGCCCGGTGGTCAAGCAGTTCGCCATCGAAAGCTACGCCGGTGCACCGATCTTCCTGCCCGATGGCCGCCTGTTCGGCGCATTGTGCGCACTGGATTCGAGGGCGATGCTGTTTGAAGACCCTAACCTGCCGGAAACGTTGAGCCTGTTTGCGCGGCTTATTGGCTGTATTTTTTTCGCTAACCTGACGGCGACAGGACAGTAACCGCTCTACCTGAAAAACTGACTCGGCGTCTTGCCAAACTGTTTCTTGAACATACTGGTAAAGGCGCTCGGGCTCTCGTACCCCAGTTCGATGGCGACATCGATAATCTTCTGCCCCACCGCAATCCGCTCCAGCGCCAGCAGCAACCGCGCTTGCTGGCGCCATTGGCCGAAGGTCAAGCCGGTTTCCTTGCGAAACAGACGCTGGATGGTTTTCTGGTCCAGCTCAAGCCGCCCACTCCAATCCTCCACCGTCGACGCATCCCCAGGATCCTGCTGCAGCGCCAGGCAAATTCGGTTGATACGCGGGTCGCCCGGTTGCGGCAACGACAGCGGCAAGGCCGGCAGAATCGCCAGTTCATCAAGGATCAGGTGCATGATCCGCGCATCGCGTGAGTCCTCGGCATACGGCGGCTTCAAACTCACCGACGCCTTGATCAACTCACTCAGCAACGGTGAAACGCTCACCGCCTTGGTCTCGGTCGGCAGGTTCGGGAACGCATCGGGGCGTACAAACACACTGCGCATTTTCAACGGGCCTACACACCGCAACGAGTGGACTTGCCCGCATGGCATCCAGAAGCCACGGTTGGACGGCACCGTCCACTGGTTGTGCGCCGAGTGCACAACCATCACGCCCTCGATGGCGTAGAGTAACTGGTGCTTTTCGTGGCTGTGCTCGGGGATCACCCAGTTTTCGGGATAATCGGTGGCGGAACTGATCACAGCCCAGTCGCCTGCGTCGATTTCCTGCAAAAATTCATTCAGTGGTTTGATCATTTCGCCCTTTTTGCGACAGTTGCCTCCCGAATTTCGTGAGACAGGCATTGGCACCGAATTTAGCATAACCGCTGAAACAATTAGAAATGGGTGACGAGCTCAAGTACTCGCCACCTCAGTTTGCTGCCCTGTATGGAATGCCTGCATGACGACCGTTACCGCGTCACCCGCCGCTGCAACCACTACACCCCAAGTGAGCCCTTTGGTTATGCGCGTCCTCGGCGCCTGCGCCCTGGCCCACCTGATCAACGACCTGATCCAGGCCGTGCTGCCCTCGATCTACCCGATGCTCAAGGCCAACTACGGGCTGAGCTTCACCCAGGTGGGCCTGATCACCCTGACCTTCCAACTGACCGCCTCGTTGCTGCAGCCCTGGATCGGCTACCACACCGACCGCCACCCCAAGCCCTGGCTGTTGCCGGCCGGCATGGTATGCACCTTGATCGGCATTCTGATGCTGGCGTTTGTCGGCACCTTCCCGGCGATTTTGCTGGCAGCGGCCATGGTGGGCGTTGGCTCATCAACCTTCCACCCGGAAACCTCGCGCGTCGCGCGCCTGGCCTCCGGCGGTCGTTATGGCCTGGCGCAATCGACCTTCCAGGTCGGCGGCAACACCGGCAGCGCCTTCGGCCCGTTGCTGGCGGCGGCGATCATCATTCCTTACGGCCAGAGCCATATCGCCTGGTTCGGGCTGTTTGCCGTGTTTGCGATCCTGGTGCTGTACGGCCTGAGCCGCTGGTACCGCAACCACCTCAACCTGTTCAAGCTCAAGCAAGGCGGCAAGGCCACCCACGGTTTGTCCAAAGGCCGCGTGACCTTTGCCCTGGTGGTGCTGGCGCTGCTGGTGTTCTCCAAATACTTCTACATGACCAGCCTGACCAGCTACTTCACCTTCTACCTGATCGAGAAGTTCCAGCTGTCGGTGGCCAGTTCGCAGATGTACCTGTTCCTGTTCCTTGGCGCGGTGGCCGTGGGCACCTTCGCCGGTGGCCCGATTGGCGACAAGATCGGGCGCAAGAAAGTCATCTGGTTCTCGATCCTCGGCGCGGCGCCCTTCACCCTGGCCCTGCCCTACGTCGACCTGTTCTGGACCGCCGTGCTCAGCGTGGTCATCGGCTTTATCATCGCGTCGGCCTTCTCGGCCATCGTGGTCTTCGCCCAGGAACTGGTGCCGGGTAACGTGGGCATGATCGCCGGTATCTTCTTCGGCCTGATGTTCGGCTTCAGCGGCATTGGCGCCGCATTGCTGGGCCTGCTCGCTGACAACCACGGCATTGAGTACGTGTACAAGATCTGCTCGTTCCTGCCACTGGCGGGCATCCTCACGATATTGCTGCCTTCGACCAAAGGCGTTTAAAGCGTATCTATTAGCCGCCTTGAGCCTACAAAGCCCAGGCGGCTTTTTACATAAAAATACAGAACCGTCCTACCTGCAATTGGAACTTAATCATCGCTAAAGCCACTGACTTAAAGCAACTGGGTAGTGCCTGTTTTTTTTAGTCTGATGAGGATAACGAATGATTATTTCCCCACCTGCGATAAATCACTCCCTGTATTCGATTAATTCGGATAGTCCTCCGACGAACAATGAGGTGGCTGACGCGCCGATTGCCATCAGAACTAAACGCGGGATCGCTGACAAATATCGTTTATGGCCACAAAACTCGACCATTACTATTGCCTTCATGGACACTTCTCCCGCCCATAGAGCGCTCATACAAAAACACATTGAGAAAAATTACGCACACCTGATTAATTTGAAGCTCAACTTCGTAGAGGGTACCCAAGGCGATATTCGCATATCGACCAGCGCAGCTATAGCGGGTGACTGGTCTGTGGTAGGGACGGGTGCATTAACAGTGCCCGCCAATGAGCCGACTATGCATTTGGACCCTCAAAACACCGAAGACATATTTAAAATGAATATTCTTCATGAGTTCGGTCACGCTTTGGGATTGCGTCACGAACATAAACATCCGGACAGAACACTGGAATTCAACCTGCCCAAGATATACAAACTTTATATGCAACAGTTTAACCTTGATAAAATAGACGTTTATGAGCAAATCCTTCAAAAGCTGAACCCTGCGGACATCATAGCCTCAGATTATGATCAGAAGTCCATCATGCATTACAACCTGAGCAGGCTGATACTCTGGAAGCAGCAGTCAACTGGCTACAACTTTAATCTTTCTAACGCCGATAAAGCCCTTCTACAATCCATTTATCCACGCCCCAAACCTGGGGCTGTGCCTGTGCGGCGACCACGATGAAGTTTAAGGCGCGCCGATTGACTGGCTGACACATTCATCGAAACATACAGCAGCCTCACTTCTGAGGTACCGGCTTTCTCGCGTAAAATTCAAGCATTGCGGGCGTCGCGGCACTCGCCAGACGCGTTGTATCGACGCCCGCCCGTACCACTAAAGGTCGTAACTGACCGCCACACTTCTACCGGTTTTCACCGACGCCAACGCACAATCCGCCAGATGCAACGCATACAACCCATCACGCACGCTGGTCGGTAGCTCTCGGCCAGCGTTCAGCGCGTCAATAAACTGCGTCAGCTCATTGCGATAAGCATCCGCGTAACGCTCGAGGAAAAAGTGCTGCAACGGCTCCAGTGCTTCGGTGTGATCGGCGCTCCAATGGCGCAATGTGCTGGGCCGGTGGTTGTCGGTGAGCAACACGCCCGTGGCGCCGGACACTTCCACGCGCTGGTCATAGCCATACACCGCCTGGCGGCAGCAGTTGATGTGGCATTGCTTGCCGGAAGCGGTGCGCAGCAACACCATCACACTGTCGTAGTCGTCGATGTCGGCCAGGCTGGGGTCCACCAGGCGGCTGGCGAACGCACTGACTTCCACCGGCTCCTCGCCGAGCAGGTGGCGAGCGGTGTCGAAGTCGTGGATGGTCATGTCGCGCAGGATGCCACCGGAGTGTTCCAGGTAGTCGCGCGGGGCCAGGCCGGGGTCGCGGCTGGTGATGATCACCTGGCGCACGGCGCCGATCTGGCCGGCGTCCAGCGCTTGGCGCAGACGCAGCATGTCGGGGTCAAAACGCCGGTTGAAACCGAGCATCACCTTGCCGCCCAGGCGTTCGACGGCTTGGGCGGCGCTGCGGGCCTTGGCGATATCCAGGTCGATGGGCTTTTCGCACAGCACCGCCTTGCCTGCGGCCACCGCTGCCAGCAGCAGGTCGATATGGGTGTCGGTGGGTGTGCCGATCACCACGGCATCAATGTCTTGGCGGGCAAGCACGGCGGCGCAGTCATAGGCCGCTTCGCAGCCCAATTGTGTGCTGAGCGCGTCGACACCTTCGCGCCAGGGGTCGGCCACCAGCACCAGCGTGGCGTTGGGGTGAGCGGCGACGTTGGCGGCGTGGATTTTGGCGATGCGCCCGGCACCTAAAACGGCAATACGTAGCATGGTCGAACTCCTGGCGTTGTTATTGAGGGAGCTTCAGTCCGGCAGGTTGAACGGTGTAACGATCTGCACCTGTGACGGCGCAATCGGCCCGGCTTTCCATAGCCGGTGGTGTTGCAGGATGTGCAAAAACACGCTGCGGGCATCGATCTGCAGGTTGTGGTCGATGATCGCGGCAACTTTTTCTTCCAACAGCAACTGGCGGTTTTCTTCGTCCAGGTCATGGCCGATAAACACCTCCAGCGGGCGTTCCAGCGCGGCGAAGGCGTCGACAATCGCGCGGTTACCGCCGCCGACGCTGTACACCGCTTTGAGTTCGGGATGTTGCTTCAGGGCCTGGGTCACGCGCTCAAACGTGCGGTCGTACACGCCATAGCCGCCGCTGATATCCAGCACCCGCAGGTGCGCGGCACGCCCGCGTAGCCAGGCGCGAAAGCCCATCTCGCGTTCTTCCTCGCCACGGAACAGTTCGCTGCCGATCACCACCGCTACGTCCTGGGGCTGCGCCGGCAGCCAACGCGACATCAGGTAGGCGGCGGTTTGGCCAGCGGTGCGGTTGTCCATGCCCACATAGCCAATGCGCTCGCTTTGCGGCAGGTCAGTGACCAGGGTCACCACCGGAATGCCCGCCGCGATCAATTGCTTGACTGCCTGATTCACCGCCGGCTCATCCGCCGCCTTGAGCACCACGCCCTGGCTGCCGGTTTCAAGGCAACGCAGCAACTGGTCGTGCATGGCCTGGGGTTCGATTTCTTCAAACAGGTGAAAACGCGGCGCGATGCGAAACGGCGCCAGGCTGCCCAATTGCGCAGTAATCGCCGCCTGCACCGCCGCGCTGAAGCGCTGGGGCGTGTGCATGATCACATCGACGTGAAAGGTGCGCCCCACCGCCAGGCCGTTTTTTTCCTGGGCCTCCAACTCATCCAGCGCCTGCTCGATGCGCCGGGTGGTTTGCGCATGCACGCTGCCGCGCTGGTGCAACACGCGGTCGACCGTGGCTTTGCTCACGCCGGCCTGGGTCGCGAGTTGCTTGATGGAGAAGTGTTTTGCGCGTTCGAGCATGCGGTTCGCCTGAGGTGTTTTTGAGGTCTTTTTTGGGCGTTACTGAGGTTTTGCAATGCTAGTCTCAGTTTTGTCCGGCGTCGAGCCAGGCCGACAAAAACAACAACAATTTCAGGAGAACCGCATGCCTCACACCGATCTTGCCAGCGCATTCAACGGCCAATATTTTGTCGTCACCGGCAGCACCCAGGGTTTGGGCGCTGCCGTGGCACGTACCCTGGCGCAGCGTGGCGCTGCCG
This sequence comes from Pseudomonas onubensis, assembly GCF_965653655.1. Lineage (NCBI taxonomy): Bacteria > Pseudomonadati > Pseudomonadota > Gammaproteobacteria > Pseudomonadales > Pseudomonadaceae > Pseudomonas > Pseudomonas onubensis. The sequence goes on from NZ_CBFHAZ010000059.1 coordinate 23,152, forward strand.
GGCTGATCATCTGCGGGCGCCGCCGCGCCGAGGGCGAAGAACAGGTGCGGCAACTGGCACAGCTCGATTGCCAGGCATTTTTTGTCGAGGCCGATCTGGAAAAGGTCGAGGATTGCCGCGCGATCATCGACGCAGCACGCACCCACTTCGGCACCTTGCACGGGCTGGTGAACTGCGCCGGCATGTCGGATCGCGGCACCATCCTCGACACCTCGCCCGAGCTGTTTGATCGGCTGTTTGCGGTGAACGTGCGGGCGCCGTTTTTTCTGATGCAGGAAGCACTCAAGCTGATGATCAGCACCGGCGTGGAAGGCGCGGTGGTGAATATCCAGAGCGTCACCGGGCATGGCGGGCAATCGTTTTTGAGCGCCTATGCGGCGTCCAAGGGCGCGCTGGCGATTTTGACCAAAAACGTTGCATTCAGCGCGTTGCGTAACCGCATCCGCGTCAATGGCCTGAATATCGGCTGGATGGACACACCCCACGAGGATCAGATCCAGCGCCAATACCACGGCGCGCAAGACGGCTGGCTGGCCGAGGCCGAGCGCGCGCAGCCGTTCGGGCGGCTGCTCAAGCCCGAGGAAGTGGCGCAAAGCGTGGCGTTTTTGCTCTCGCGTGAATCCGGGATGATGACCGGCTCGGTGATCGACCTGGAGCAAGGCGTGGTCGGCTGCACCGACAGTGGCAGCCCGCAACCGCACCAGGCGCTGAGCCTGCCGGGAGGTGTGTAATGTCGGCGTTCGTGACCAGCGCGGCGGTGCGCCTGGCGGATTTCAGCCGAATATGCGCACAACGTACCAGCGCCGAGGATTACCCGTTGTGTGCAGAAGTGGTCAGCAATGTGCCGATCTATCAGGCCCGCACTTTACGCAACAGCGAGCGCCTGCGCGTCATGGATGAGCTGCACCGCCTGTTCCGCGACGGGCCTGGGGTGATGGTGGTGCGCCAGGCCTATGAAGACCTGGAAGTGGTCGACCGCCATAGCCAGGTGTTCGAAGCGATCTTTGCCCAGGAGGCTGCACAAGGCGTGGCCGCCGACCATTTTGCCAAGGCCGGCAGCAACGGACGCATCTGGAATTCACTGCAGAAAGCCGCGCTGCAGTCGCCGGAATCGTTTGCCGAATACTACGCCAACCCGCTGCTCGGTTTGATCGCCGAAGCGTGGCTGGGGCCGAGCTTTCAGATGACCGCCCAAGTCAACGTGGTCCACCCCGGCGGGCAGGCACAGCAGCCGCACCGTGACTATCACCTGGGTTTCCAGACCAACGAGGTGGTTGAGCGTTTCCCACTGCCGCTGCACCTGTTGTCGCAATACCTGACGCTGCAAGGCGCGGTGGCCCATTCGGATATGCCGCTGGAAAGCGGGCCGACCCAACTGCTGCCCTTCTCCCAGCAATACCCGCTGGGTTACCTGGCCTGGCGGCGCGAGGAGTTTATCGACTACTTCCAACAGCACGCCGTGCAATTGCCGTTGAACAAGGGCGACCTGCTGTTCTTCAACCCGGCGCTGTTCCACGCGGCGGGCAGCAACCGCACGACACATCACCGGCGCATGGCCAACCTGCTGCAAATCTCCTCGGCGTTCGGCAAGCCCATGGAAGCCCTCGACCGTGACCGCATGATGCTGGCGGTGTACCCGGTGCTGCTGGCCAACCCTGCGTTGAATGCCGAAGCGGTGATCGCCTGTACGGCCGACGGTTACGCCTTCCCCACCAACCTCGACACCGACCCGCCCTTGCACGGGCTTGCCCCGCAAACCGGGCAACAATTAATGCAACAAGCCCTCAACGAACGCTGGCCCTCTGCGCACTTCGCCGCTGCCGTGGCGCAGCTGCGGGCCAAGCGCCAGGCGTGAATCACACTGCTTTTACAACAACAAAAAGAACGGAGCACCACCATGAAGAAGCAACTTCTCGCAGCACTGCTGACCCTCGCTGTTACGCCCTGGGCCTGGGCGGATATCCGCATCGGCGTGAGCATCGCCCAGGTCGACGATGTGTTCCTCGCACAGATGCGTGACTACATGGCCGCCCACGCCAAGGAGCTACCCGGCGTGACCTTGCAATTTGAAGACGCCCAGGGCGATGTGGTGCGCCAGCTCAATCAGGTGCAGAACTTCACCGCCCAGGGCATGGACGCGATTATCGTCAATGCGGTGGACACCGCGGCCACGCAGAAAATGACGGTTAACGCGCAGCAGGCCAAGATCCCGCTGGTGTACGTCAACCGCCGCCCCGAGTTCAAGGACGTGCCGCCGGGCGTGGGTTATGTTGGCTCGGATGAGATCAAGGCCGGGGAAATCCAGATGCGCTACCTGGCAGAGAAAATGGGTGGCAAGGGCAACCTTGCGATCATGCTCGGGTTGCTGTCCAACAACGCCACGCACAACCGCACGCTGGGAGTGAAGACGGTGCTCAAGGACTACCCGAACATCAAAATTGTCGAGGAGCAAAGTGCCGAATGGCAGCGCGGCAAGGCGATTGACTTGATGAACAACTGGATTGTGTCCGGGCGCAAAATCGATGCCGTGGCCGCGAATGCCGATGAAATGGCGATTGGCGCCGCCATGGCGATCAGCCAGGCGGGCATGCAGCCGGGCAAGGATATCCTGGTGGCCGGCAGCGATGGCGGCGCAGCGGGACTGGACGCGGTGAAGAAGGGCCAACTGCTGGTGACGGTGTATCAGGACAATAAGGGCCAGGCCGTCGGCTCGATTGACCTGGCGGTGAAGATGGTCAAGAAGGAACCCTATGTGGCTGAGCTGACCATTCCTTATCAGCAGATCACCAAAGACAATTACCAGGCGTTTCTGAACCCTTAGGCCCTAGCCTATGGCCAGGTTTTCTTGTGGCGAGCGGGCTTCTTGTGGCAAGCCCGCTCGCCACAGTAAGCTCGCTCAGCCAGGGGGATTTCATCTTAGGCTCAAGACCGCCAGGGCGCCGAGCCCGAAGAGGCAGGCCACGCCTACTGCATAGGTCAGCGTGCGCCAGGGTTGCAGCCCTGCCAGATACGTGACCGTGTGCGTCAAGCGGGCCAGGGTAAACACGCCAAAGAGCCAACCCGTGACACCCTGGGAACTCCCCAGCGCCACACACAATCCGCCCAGCGCAAAAAACAGCGGAATGTTTTCCAGGTCATTGGCCCACGCCCTTTGAGCCCTCACAACCTGCGGCAATTCTTGTGGCTGCGCCAGGCGGCTGAAGAACGCCGCATCTTCAAGGTTGGTGAACGCCCGCCGTCGAATCCGCCAAAAACCCTGGTAGCAGGAAATCGCGAACATCTTCAGGCACAACACCAGCACGCAGCCTGCATAGATAGCCAGCAGGTCATTCATCGCGCAGCCCATTGACGACGATATAAAGCAGCGGCCCCACCGAAACAAACACTGCCGTCAGCAAGAAATACGGCAGCACAGACACTACCGACCGCCCGCGCCCAAGCGCATCCCGATACATCCACACACACGCCAGCACCGCCATCAAGTACAGGTCAATCACCACCTGCGCGGTGTCCGGCCGTGACATCAATTGCCGCCCGAAGGCCAGCAGCGATTGCTCCGCCGTGAGCATCGTCGCCAGCGTGTACAGCGAAAATCCAACTAGTCCGATCAGGGCAATAGAGGGTCTGTACATGGTCTCGTCCTTGAAGTGAATGAAGCTCACGATAGTGATAAGGTCTTGGCCCTCGCAATGACCTCACAGGTTATGAACCCGCCATGGAAAGTACTGCCGGCGACCAGCTGCGCCAACTGCGTCGCCACGCCAAGCTGAGCCAGCTGGACCTGGCCCTGATCACCGGGGTTTCGCAACGCCACCTCAGTTACATCGAAACCGGCCGCGCCAAGCCGAGCCCGGGCACGCTGCACAACTTATTGACCGCGCTGGATGTGCCGCTTGAGCAGTGCAATCGCGTGTTCCTCGCCGCCGGTTACGCACCACGCTACACCGCCACCCCGCTCGCCTCACCGGCCATGGCCGCGATTCGCGAAGCCGTCAGCCACGTGTTGCACGCCAACAACCCGGCCCCGGCGATTCTGCTGGACAGCCAGTGGCAAGTGCTGGCGGCGAATGCCAGTACCGGCGTTCTGTTTCAATTGTTGGAGCTTGAACCGGATGCGGCAGACGGGCTGAACCTGCTGACCACGCTGTTGCAAACCGGCGGTTTGGGCGACCACCTGATCAACGCCGAAGATATCCGCACGCTTGCTTGGCAACGCGCCAGCCGTGAGGCGCTGGGCAATCCGGAATTGGCGGTTTTATTAGCCAGTCTGCCGACGCCTACTCACACCGAACCGCCCGAGCACATGCCGCCGTTGGTGCTGACGCGCATCCGCTCACCCCTGGGCGAGCTGAGCTTTCTGTCGACCTTCACCACGTTCGGCATGCCCCAGGACATCACCCTCACCTCGCTGCGTATCGAGCATCTGATTCCGGCTGACGAGCCGACGTGGCAAGTCATGCGCGCCGCCTATGCGGAGCATGCCGCGCTGGTTTTGTGAAATATCTGTCCGTAGACTGCCGCCATACCTCCCACTTGAAGGCGGCGAAAAAAACGTGATGCAAGTTACCGAAGTCTCCATTGCCCAACTGCGCGCGGCGCTTGAAACCGGCCAGACCACTGCCGTTGAACTGGTAAACGCCTACCTGGCGCGGATCGATGCCTACGACGGCCCGCAGACCGCCACCGCGTTGAACGCCGTGGTGGTGCGCAACCCCGAAGCCCTTAAAGAAGCCGAGGCGTCCGATGCGCGCCGGGCCAGGGGTGAAACGTTGGGGCCATTGGACGGCATTCCCTATACCGCCAAGGACAGCTACCTGGTCAAGGGCCTGACGGCCGCATCCGGCAGCCCGGCCTTTGCCAAACTGGTTGCGCAACGCGACGCCTTCACCATCGAACGCCTGCGAGCGGGCGGCGCCATCTGCCTGGGCAAGACCAACATGCCACCGATGGCCAATGGCGGGATGCAGCGCGGTGTGTATGGCCGCGCCGAAAGCCCTTACAACGCCGACTACCTCACCGCACCGTTTGCCTCCGGCTCGTCCAACGGCGCGGGTACCGCCACGGCGGCCAGCTTCGCCGCCTTTGGTGTGGCTGAAGAAACCTGGTCGAGCGGGCGCGGCCCGGCGTCCAACAACGGCTTGTGCGCCTACACGCCGTCCCGTGGGGTAATTTCGGTACGCGGCAACTGGCCGCTCACGCCGACCATGGACGTGGTGGTGCCCTATGCACGCACCATGGCCGACCTGCTGGAAGTGCTGGATGTGGTTGTCGCCGAAGACCCCGACACCCGTGGCGACCTGTGGCGCCTGCAACCCTGGGTGCCGATCCCGAGCGTGGCGTCGGTGCGCCCCGCGTCTTACGCCGATTTGGCGGTAAGCAGTGAAGCCCTCGCCGGTAAACGTTTCGGCGTGCCGCGCATGTACATCAATGCCGACCCCGAGGCGGGCACCAGCGAAAAGCCCGGCATTGGCGGGCCGACCGGGCAGAAGATCAACACCCGCGCCAGCGTGATCCATCTGTGGGCAGATGCACGCCAGGCGCTGCAAGCTGCCGGTGCTGAAGTAATCGACGTCGATTTCCCGCTGGTGTCCAACTGCGAAGGCGATCGCCCTGGCGCGCCCACCGTGTTTACCCGTGGCTTGGTTTCCAAGGAATTCCTGCACGACGAATTGTGGGAACTGTCAGCCTGGGCCTTCGATGACTTCCTGCGCGCCAACAACGACCCGGCACTCAACCGCCTGGCGGATGTAGACGGGCTGAAGATTTTCCCGCACGACCCAGGCACCCTGCCCAACCGTGAGGATGACCTGGCCGCCGGCATGGACGAATACGTGCGCATGGCCGAGCGCGGCATCACGCCGTGGAACGCGATCAGCACAGTGCCGGACGGCTTGCGCGGCCTGGAGCAAACCCGGCGCATCGACCTGGAAGACTGGATGGACACGCTTGGGCTGGATGCAGTGCTGTTCCCCACCGTGGCCGATGTAGGCCCGGCGGATGCCGACGTGAATGAAGCCAGCGCCGACATCGCCTGGAGCAATGGCGTGTGGGTCGCCAACGGCAACCTCGCCATCCGCCACCTCGGCGTGCCCACCGTCACCGTACCGATGGGCGTGATGGCCGACATCGGCATGCCCGTCGGCCTGACCTTTGCCGGCCGCGCTTACGATGATTCGGCGCTGCTGAGCTTCGCCAGCGCGTATGAAGCCACCGGCAGCAAACGCCTGATCCCGCCGCGCACACCGCCGTTGTAAACATTGTGGGAGCTGTATTTCACATCAAGCCATGTAGAGCCACAACGGCCCGAACGCTATCTACCTGTGGGAGCGGGCTTGCTCGCGAAAGCGCCGTGTCAGGCGATGCATCAGGTGACTGACACACCGTCTTCGCGAGCAAGCCCGCTCCCACATTTTGACTGTATTTCAGCTGTTTGTGTTTCAGATCAGGCCATGTAGGGCACGGCGATCAGCAGGATGGCGGTGCCGTGGGCCAGAGCTGCGGGCAGCACGCCGTAGCGCATGCGCACCAGTGCGCAGGCCAACCCTTCAAGCAGGGTGAACAGCAACACCGGCCAGCCCAGTTGGGTAACGCTTAAGGCCAGGAATGTATGGCAGGCCGCAAAGGCCACACCGCTGATTAGTGCGGCGCGCAGGGGTGAGACCTGTTGCTCCAGGTAACCCTGCAAAAAACCGCGAAACAGCACTTCTTCCAACGCATTGGCGCCGTAGGCCAATACCACCATGCCCGGCAGCCACACCCAATAGCCGTGGAACGCGGACGCCTCGATGCCTTGGTAAACCCGCAGCGGCACGCCGATCAGACAGCCGACCACGATGCCCGCTGCCATGCCAACCAACGGGTTGCCAATGGTCCAACGCATCAACCGCCACAACTCCGGTGCCAGGCGTGAGAGCAGCATGATCAGCAGCACCGACAGCCCGCCCAGCGCCGCCAGCACGAAGGCATTGCCACTGAGTGCGATCTGCGCATCGCGGCTCACCGCCCACATGCCCAGCGGCGTCATCGCATCACGCATCAGCACAAACGCCGCCAGCAGGATCAGGATGCGCATCGCCACCTGCGCCCTTGGCGTCAACGCGAACCACGCGCCAAACAGCAACAGACCCGGCGCCAAGTGCACGCCGTAGTCGATCAGTACCTCAAGCCCTTGGGTAATCATCAGTCACTCAACCGTGTGCGACAGCAATCATGTCGATCTCGACCGCCGCCGATTTAGGTAACTGCATCACGCCCACCGACGTACGTGTATGCACACCGGCAGCGCCGAGGATTTCGTGGAACAGGTCCGACGCACCGTTGGCCACTTCACTCTGCTGATCAAAGTCTTCCGCGCTGCGCACATACACGGTGATACGCGCGATGGCCTTGACCTGGTCCAGCGAACCCAACGCCTGCTTGAGCAACCCCAGGCAACGCAACGCGCTGATACCGGCGGCGATTTGTGCCTGGGCCAGGGTCAGGCTTTCACCGACCTTGCCCGGCAGCATAAGGGTGTCGCCGACACGCGGAATCTGGCCGCTGATATACAGATGGTTGCCGTTGCGTACCAACGGCGTGTAGTTGCCGCCGACTTTGAACTCCTCCAGCAAGTAGCCCATGCGCTCTTGGGCAGCCTGGTATTTTTCATCGCGTGTCATGGGCGTGCGTCCTCGTTACGGCGTTGCCACTCATCCACCACATCACCCAAGGTTTTGGGCATGTCGTTGCGTATCCAGGCCATGAACGGCCGATCGAACTTGAACGTCGGGCCGCAGTGTTCAAGCATGAAACGGCGAACGTTCTGGGTATTTTTGTAGTGAGCGGTCACGGGAGTGGCGCGGGTGATGGCGTCGCTGTGCCAGTCAAAATCCATGTTGTCTCTCGGGCGGTTTGTTATTTGCGCAGTAGCATAGCGACCGGCTTCTCGGGCTGGAAGCGACAAGGGGCGACGCCCGCACTTATTTAACGTGTTGGGACGTCGTACAAGAACCCGCGTTGTTTATAACGTCATAAAACCCAGTCTTTTCCAGATATTTCAAAATTTCACTTTCCTTCCCTCTCGAAAATATTGCATGGTTGTACGACGACTTAAATTGTCGTGTTCACCCCCAACAACAATAAGGAAACACCCATGCCAAACGTCAAAGTGCTGATCGGTTTTCTGTGCCTGTTCACCGGCTACGTCGCAGCTGCGCCTGCCCCGGCCGAAAAGGATGTGGCCCAAGCGGTCGACCAACTGACCCAAGCCATGCTGCACCTGGACCTCAAGGCGCTGCACGCTCTGACTTCCGACAAACTCACCTATGGCCACTCCAGCGGCAAGGTGCAGAACAAAGCGCAATTTATCGCTGACCTGGAAACCCACACCAGCGCGTTCAAAACCCTTGAAATGCAAAACCAGACCATCACCCTGGACGGCGACACCGCGCTGGTGCGCAACCACTTTCACGCCCTGGCCGTGAACAGCGGCGTCGAAGTGCCGACCGATATCGACAACTTCCAGGTCTGGCAGAAACAAAAAGGCCACTGGCTGCTGATCGGGCGTCAGGCTTACAAATACTGATGCCAAGCGGTGCGGCTCACCACCGCACCGCCTCCCTGACCTTCACCAGCGCCGCTCCCAGCGCGGCCATGCTCACCGAGCCCAGTGCCAGGCGCAGCGCGTGCGGAACCGTGGCCGAGACCGCAAACGGCTCGGCGGTGGACACGGAAATCTGCTCGCGTTGCAAGGCCATGGCCACCTGATCAGCCCGCGCCTCGTCCGCCAGCGGCAACCACAAAAAATACGAACACGGATGGCTGATGTAAGGCACGCCCTTGAGCACCTGTGCAGCCAAGGCTTGGCGCGCCCGTGCATCCTGGCGCTTTTGTGCTTCGAGTTGCGCAACCGTGCCGTCTTCGATCCAGCCCACGGCAATCGCGCTCATCACCCCTGGCACGTTCCAGGTGGTGGCCATGATCGTGCGCTCCAGCTTTTTTACCCAGGCTGGCGGCGCGGCGATAAACCCGACGCGCAAACCGGTGGCGACACTTTTGGATAACCCGCCCACGTACACCGTGCATTCAGGCGCCAACGTCGCCAGAGGCGGTGGCGCGTCTTCGGCCAGGAACGCGTAGGCCGCGTCCTCAATCAGCATCAGATGGTGCTCACGCGCGATGGCAATCAGTTGCTCGCGTTGCGCAAGGCTCATCACCCACCCCAACGGGTTATGCAGGGTTGGAATGCTGTACACCGCACGCACTGGGCGCTTGCGGCACAGCGCGTACAGGAACGCCAGATCCGGACCGCTGGCGGTGACCGGAATGGCGACGATTTCCAGGTGCAAGGTTTCTGCCAGCACCTTGAAGCCTGAATAGGTCAGCGCATCCACGGCAATCACATCGCCAGGCTTGAGCAATGCCATCATCGTTACCGCCAGGCCGTGCTGGGCGCCGCTGACCATCAGCACCTGCTCCGCCTCAACCGCCAGGCCTCGGCTCAACAGATGCCGCGCCACAGCGGCCCGCTCGTGCAAGCGACCGGCATGCGGCTGGTAACGCAGCAGCGCTTCCAGGTCGCCCGACAGCGCCAATTGGCGCAGAGCGGTGCGCAGCAGGTCTGCCTGGCCGGGCAGCGAGGGGTAATTGAAGTTCAGGTCGAGCATGCCGGTGGCCACATTCATCTGCCCACTGCCCTGCCCCGGCGGCAACGCGATTTCCCGCACAAAGGTGCCGCGCCCGGTTTCGCCGCTGACCAGGCCCATGGCCTCAAGCTCGGTGTACACCCGGCTCGCGGTAACCAGCGCCAAACCATGCTCGGCGGCCAATTGCCGGTGAGTGGGCAGACGTGTACCGGGCGCCAGTGCGCCGCTGCGGATGTCCTGGGCAAAGGTGTCGACCAGCGACTTATAGCGGGCGCGCGGCATAGGTGATGTATCCATGACAATTTTTTGATTGTCTTAATCCTGGTCCCTAGGATGGCGTTTACGCAACCACCTATTTCGAGCCCTGATCATGCAACGCACCTCAAGCCTTACCGCAGCAGACGTCAGCACCCGAGGCTGGATCAACGGGTTTATCGGCGTAGTGATCTTCAGCGGTTCGCTGCCGGCCACGCGCCTGGCGGTGATGGAGTTCAACCCGGTGTTTCTGACCATGATCCGCGCCGCCATTGCCGCCGTGCTCGGCTTGCTGTTGTTGGGGTTGTTCAGGGAAAAACGCCCCGCACGCCACCAATGGGGGCCGCTGGTGATCGTCGCCCTGGGCGTGGTGATCGGCTTTCCACTGCTCACGGCACTGGCGCTGCAATACGTGACCTCGGCGCACTCCATCGTCTTCATTGGCCTGCTACCGCTGGCCACCGCCGTGTTTGGTGTACTGCGAGGCGGCGAGCGGCCGCGCCCGGTGTTCTGGGTGTTTTCGATTCTCGGCAGCCTGCTGGTGATGGGCTACGCGGTTGCCCAAGGCTTGAGCGCTGCGCCGGCCGGTGACGTGCTGATGCTGCTTGCCGTATTGGTGTGCGGCCTGGGGTATGCCGAAGGCGCCACGTTGTCGCGCAGCCTGGGCGGCTGGCAAGTAATCTGCTGGGCGCTGGTGGTAGCCCTGCCGGTGGTGGCGCCGTTGAGTGTGATGCTGGCGCCGGCCACCCTCACGGGCATCAGCCTGCCGGCGTGGCTGAGCCTGGGCTATGTGTCGCTGTTCAGCATGCTGATCGGCTTTGTGTTCTGGTATCGCGGCCTGGCCCAGGGTGGCATCGCTGCGGTCGGCCAGTTGCAGTTGCTGCAACCGTTCTTTGGCCTGGCGTTGGCGGCGGGCCTGCTGCATGAGCAGGTCAGCCTGGGCATGCTGCTGGTCACGGTTGCGGTGATCGGCTGTGTGGCCGGGGCCAAGCAGTTCGCCCGCTAGCGCTGCGGCGCGACCATCTTGAATTTGATGTTGATGTCGTCAGACACCACGCTGTTGCCCGCCCACTCACCTTCACCAATCTTGAAGTCGCCGCGCTTGAGGATAAACGCGCCGTCAAACACGCCGATGCCACTTTGCTCCTTGAGCACCACATCAATATCCACCGGCCGCGTGATGCCCTTGATCGTCAGGTTGCCGGTGATTTTGTAGCGGTTATCGCCCAGCGCCGTGGCGCCGTTGGACTCATACACGCCCACAGGATAAGCCGCGGTGTCGAACCACGCCGGTTGCTGCAACTGGGTATTGGCGTCCTGGCTGCCGGCGTCGATGCTCGCCAGTTGGATCTTGAGCAACGCATGGGCCGCCTCGGGCTTTTGCGTGTCAAAGGTCAGGGTGCCTTCAAAGTCGCCGAAGGTGCCGTACACCCGCTGCCCGAATTGCTGGAAGGTAAAACTGATCTGGCTGGCAGTGCGGTTGACGTCTTTGTATTCCACGGCCTGCGCGCTGCCGAGAAACACACCAAGGAGGACCGCCAGGCTTACAAACAGGGGCATTCGACGCTTCATGCAACACTCCGCAAGACAAATGAACAGATGTGCTGAGCTAACACGCCATGCCATGGTTTTATTCCCTTTCGCAGCGTGCCCTGCTAAACAGAGTAGTCGCCAAAACAAACAATAAGGACTTTGCATGCACACCCCTTCCCTGCAGGACATCACCGCGCCCGAAGGCATCTGCTACGGCTGCGGCGGCAGTAACCCCCATGGCCTGCACATCAAAAGCCGTTGGGACGCCGATGGTGTCCACGTTATCGCCGAGCACCTACCCGAAGCCCAGTACAGCGGCTGGCCGGACCTGGTCTACGGCGGCCTGATCGCCATGCTGGTCGACTGCCACTCCAACTGGACGGCCATGGCCTACCACTACCGCAATGAGCAGCGCGAACCCGGCAGCCTGCCGCGCATCGACTGCGTGACCGGTAACCTGGGGATCAAGTTCATCAAGCCCACGCCCATGGGCGTGACACTGACCCTGCGCGCGCGGGTCGAAGGCGACGTGGGGCGTAAAAGCCGCGTGGTCTGCGAGGTGTACGCCGGTGACGTGCTCACCGCCCTCGGCGACTCGGTGTTCGTGCGCGTCGATACCGGGCAACTGGCCGCCGCCGCCCATGGCCGCGACAGTTGATCCTGGTCTACAGTGATGACCACCGCTAATCGAGGACTGCTCCGATGACTCGTCTCACCGCGAAAGACTTTGCCCCCGAACTGCTGGAACTCTACGACGGCTACGCCCACGGCAAACTCAACCGCCGCGAATTTCTCGACCGCGCCGCGCTGTTCACCTTCGGCGGCCTCACTGCTTCTGCCCTGCTGGCGGCCCTGAGCCCCAACTACGCGCTGGCCGAACAGGTCAAATTCACCGACCCGGACATCGTCGCCGACTACATCACCTACCCGTCGCCCAAAGGCAACGGCACCGTGCGCGGCTACCTCGTACGCCCGGCCAAGGCCAGCGGCAAACTGCCCGCCGTGGTGGTGGTGCACGAAAACCGAGGCCTTAACCCCTACATCGAAGACGTCGCCCGGCGCCTGGCCAAAGCCGGCTTCATCGCCCTGGCACCCGACGGCCTCACCTCCGTGGGCGGCTACCCCGGCAACGATGAAAAAGGCGTGGAACTGCAACAAAAAGTCGACCCCACCAAGCTCATGAACGACTTCTTCGCCGCCATCGAATGGCTGATGCACCACGACAGCAGCACCGGCAAAGTCGGGATCACGGGCTTCTGCTATGGCGGCGGCGTGACCAATGCGGCGGCGGTGGCGTATCCGGAACTGGGCGCGGCGGTGTCGTTTTACGGCAGGCAGCCGGATTCGAAGGATGTGCCACGCATCAAGGCGCCGATCATGCTGCATTACGGCGAGCTGGACACGCGAATCAACGAGGGTTGGCCGGCGTATGAGCAGGCGTTGAAGGCGGCGGGCACGACCTATGAGGCGTTTATTTATAAGGGTGCCAATCATGGTTTTCATAATGATTCGACGCCGAGATATGACGAGGCGGCGGCGAATCTGGCGTGGGAGCGCACTTTGGGCTGGTTCCGCAAATACCTGGTCTAGCGCCGATTTAAACTGTGGAAGCAGGCCCGGCCCTATCGCAGGCAAGCCAGCTCCCACAGCTGGATTGGGGATGTCAGGCAACCCCTATCTACTGTGGGAGCTGGCTTGCCTGCGATGGCGGTCTATCAGACCCCATTACTCTGGCTGACACCCCAAACCCGAAGCATCCCAACCACTATTCCACCCCGGAATAAAAGTTAGTCCCGCCCACCGCCTACAGCTGCCTCACTGCACCCTCTAACCTTCCTGGCACGGAAAACCATCCGCACAGCCCAGGCCAGAGAAGGAAGTATCAATGCAAAGACTTTTCCACAAGATCGTCATGTTTTCAGCCCTTTCTCTGCTCACGGGAGCTGTACTTGCACAATCTGCCGACAAAACCGAACCACCGACTAACACAGTCAAAATGCTCGATATTTCAACAACCCCCTCCCACAAGATTACCGTCGAGCGTCGCGGCCAGATCGTACTGATTGGCATCAACCGACCCGACATCCAGAACCGACTCGATCCAGAAGCCTATCTGGCCCTCGCCAAGGCCTATTACGACTACGACCATGACCCCTCACTGCGCGCTGCCGTACTGTTCGGGCACGGCGACAACTTTTCCCAGGGCCTTGACGTTGAAGGCTTTAAGGCCGTCGCCAGCGCTGGCGGCGTAACCCTCGGCGACGGGCAGATCGACCCGCTCGGCAAAAAAATGCCCGGCCTCACCAAACCGCTGATCGTCGCGGTACACGGCGACACCTGGAACATGGCGCATGAACTGTTCCTGGTCGCCGACCTGCGCGTCGCGGCAAACAACACCAACTTCGGCCAGGACGAAAACACCCACGGCCGTTACCCAGGCGGTGGCTCCACAGTGCGCTTCGTGCGCGAAGCCGGCTGGGGCAACGCCATGCGCTACATGCTCACCGGCGATCATTGGTCAGCCCAAGAGGCCTACCGCATGGGCACCGTCCAAGCGATCGCCGACCCACAGCCCGCCCTCGACAAAGCCATTGAGCTTGCCAACAAGATCGCCGCCAACGGCCCCTTGGGGATCAAAGCCACGCTGGCCTCCGCACACCGCGTGATCGACCCCGCGCAAGCCGACGCGCTGTCCCAATTGGATGTGCAACGCTCGACGCTGTACAAATCCAAGGACTTCCAGGAGGGGCGCAAGGCGGAAGCTGAAGGGCGACCGGCCGTTTATCAAGGAAATTAGACCCAACTCGGGAATGCCCGATGCCGCGATCTGGAGTGTGGGTGCTGGCTGAGCGACATGCAGTGTCAAAGGCCAGCAATCCATATCTCTTTAACGTGCAGGAAGCTTCCTAAGCAGCCCTTTGGCCTTGCGCCTGCTCATGCCACTGGCTAGCCTGTGAGCTGTCGCTGCCTATCAGCGAACAGGTGTGGAAACCTGAAACAAGTAGGCCCCTTATCAGGAGCTTATGCATGAGCAATTCAACACGCCTCACCCCCAGCCGCGAAATATTTGAACGCGCCCTGAGCCACTACCTGCAACCCGCCTCACCTCAGCCCTTTGCCGTGCACCACGACCTCAGCTTCGAAGACGCCCTCGCCCAACTCTGCGACCTGCTGCGCTGCGCAGCCGCCACCGCAGCCGACACCACTCAAGGCCTGACAGGCGATCAACGCCACATGGCCGGTGCCACCGAACACCTGATCGACATGGCCCAAACCCTGGCCGACCGTGCGCTGGAGTGCCTGCAACCGAAAACCTGCTGACACACCACAAACCCACTGTGGGAGCTGGCTTGCCTGCGAAGGCGGTGTGTCAGTGGCGGATTAATGACTGATACACCGCCTTCGCAGGCAAGCCGAACTGAGCACATTCCTTCCCGAGCCAACTTGCCGACTCAGGAAGGTTTCTTAAAGAATTGCAACTTATTGATTTTTAATAAGAAAAAACAGGTATCCTTCGGGGTCTGATCCCGTTCTTACACAAATTAATCACCCCACCCCCAAGCCCAGCCCAGATGAAACGTGATCTGATTCCGTTCTCTCGGCTAGGAACCGCTGAAAATAAATCTATCCTCTATTTCTGTAGGGTGTCTATGTAGTGGTCAACTAATCCCGGACACGACGTTAAGTTTTTCCTCGGCCTGCGCTGGAGCCAACCCATCGTTGAATTGATGAGGCCGAATCCAGTTGTAGCGATGCATCAAAAAATGGCTGATATCGCGCTGTGCTTCCTGCGCAGTTCGATAGCCCACGGTCGGTATCCATTCTGTTTTCAAACTGCGAAATACGCGCTCCATCGGTGCGTTATCCCAGCAGTTTCCTCGTCGACTCATGCTCTGGCGTATGCGGTATCGCCACAACCGCTGGCGAAAGAGTCGGCTTGCATATTGCGATCCCTGGTCCGAGTGGAATAGCAGATCCGAAGGCCTGCCACGCTGCTCGTAAGCCATATCTAGCGCTTTGATTACCAGTTCAGCGTCTGGCTTTTCCGACAGCGCCCAGCCCACGATCCGACGCTTACAAAGATCCAGGACGACAGCCAAGTAATGCCACTTTCCTTGCGCCCAAATGTAGGTGATAT
>NZ_CBFHAZ010000060.1:0-38661 GCF_965653655.1 Pseudomonas onubensis
ATCTGTCACTGATACACCGCATTCGCGAGCAAGCCCGCTCCCACAGTTGACCGAGTATGGCTCTGCTGTTGCTATTGCTGTTGCTCCGGCCCTTACATCCTTTTCGATGACGAAGTCAGCGGTATTGTGATCTGCGCTTTTGATCGTGACCTTGATCTGAAATCGCCCCGTCAAACACGATGGCCGCAATTCGACAGTGATTTGGGGGCATGCCGAGCCTAAGCGAGGCACCGAGTGTTGGGGCGAAGACTTTTTGGTTACTTTTGTCTGGGCCGGCATTCCGGTCTTTACAAAAGTGACCCGCTGTAAGAGCGGAACCAATAGAAGCCGTTACCGCAGCAACGGATATGCCCCCCGACCGCCCAGGCCCACCAAGGCCACCTCAACGTTAATGTTGTGTAGATGCCCATGCTCATCGCGGGCAAGCCCGGCTCCCACAGGTGAACGCGATTCCCTGTGGGAGCCGGGCTCGCCCGCGATGGCGCCAGGTCTGACGACACAATTGCGCGCCCAATAACTACCGCGCAATAAAAACAAACCCCCAACTCAGTAACCGCAACAAAATATCGAATACCGGCCAAATATCAGAACTTATCTCAATTTTTCCCGACTGCTTGCCATCTTTCACCCCTGCGGTTAGGGTTGAGCTTATGAAAACCTCTCACACCCTCATTCAGCTCCGCCAGCACCGCAGCCTGTGCCTCGTCAGCGCACGACTGCCAAGCTGAATCGATCTGCCTCGTCCCAAGTTTCGTCCCCAATAACAGTTTTACGGCAGGCCGCCTTTTCTCGGCCCCTACTACAAAGGATTTCCCGATGAGCATGCTCAAAGACCCGTCTTCGAAGTACCGCGCGTTCCCTACCATCGACATCCCGGACCGCACTTGGCCGTCGAAGACCATCACCGAAGCGCCGATCTGGTGCAGCTCCGACCTGCGTGATGGCAACCAGTCGCTGATCGAGCCGATGGACGCCGCGAAGAAGCTGCGTTTCTGGAAGACCCTGGTGTCTGTAGGCGTGAAAGAAATCGAAGCCTCGTTCCCGGCCGCGTCGCAAACCGACTTCGACTTCGTGCGCACCTTGATCGAAGACAACCACATCCCCGAGGACACCACCATCCAGGTGCTGACCCAGGGCCGTGAAGACCTGATCGCACGGACTTTCGAATCCCTGCGCGGCGCCAAAAAGGCCATCGTGCACCTGTACAACGCCACGTCGCCGTCGTTCCGCCGCATCGTGTTCAACCAGGACAAAGACGGCATCAAGGCCATCGCGGTCAACGCGGCCAAGCTGTTCGTCAAATACGCCGCCCAGCAGCCGGAAACCCAGTGGACCTTCGAGTACTCCCCGGAGACCTTCAGCGCCACAGAGCTGGAGTTCGCCAAGGAAGTCTGTGACGCGGTGATCGAGGTGTGGAACCCGACGCCTGAGCACAAGATGATCCTCAACCTGCCAGCCACGGTTGAGTGCGCGACACCTAACATCTATGCCGACCAGATCGAGTGGTTCGGCCGCCACATCAACCGTCGTGACAGCGTGATCATCAGCCTGCACACCCACAACGACCGTGGCACTGGCGTGGCTGCCACCGAGCTGGGCCTGATGGCCGGCGCCGACCGTGTCGAAGGCTGCCTGTTCGGCAACGGCGAGCGTACCGGTAACGTCGATCTCGTGACCGTAGCCTTGAACATGTACACCCAAGGCCTCGACCCGCAGCTGGACTTCTCCGACATCGACGGCGTGCGCAAAGTCGTCGAGGAATGCAACCAGATCCAGGTTCACCCACGTCACCCCTACGTCGGCGACCTGGTGCACACCGCGTTCTCCGGTTCCCACCAGGATGCGATCCGCAAAGGCTTTACCCAGCAGAAAGCCGACGCGCTGTGGGAAGTGCCGTACTTGCCGATCGACCCGGCGGATATCGGCCGCAGCTACGAGGCGGTGATCCGCGTGAACAGCCAATCGGGCAAAGGCGGCATCGCCTACCTGCTGGAGCAGGAATACGACATCAGCTTGCCACGCCGCATGCAGATCGAGTTCAGCCAAGTGGTACAGGCCGAAACCGACCGCGTAGGCCTGGAAATGACTGCACCACAGATCTACGCCTTGTTGCAGCGTGAATACCTGCAAGCCAACACCCCGTACGCGCTGGTCAGCCACCGCCTGCAGGAAGAAAACGGCAATAGCACCGTGGAAGTGGAAGTCTCGGGCAAGGGCCAGGGCGAAACCAACCTGCGCTGGAACGGCAAGGGTTACGGCACCTTGGAAGCGCTGGTTGCCGCGCTGCCGATCAAGGTTGAGATCATGGACTACAACGAACACGCGATCGGCGCCGGCACCAATGCCAAGGCTGCGGCCTACATCGAGCTGCGTGTGAACGGCGAACGCCCGGTGCACGGTGTGGGGATTGATGAAAACATCACCACGGCGAGCTTCAAGGCGGTGTTCAGTGCGCTGAACCGCTCGTTGAGCCAGCTGGAAGCGAAGGCGGCGTAAGCACTGTCACGGTAATGCAAAAGGCCCCTGGGTGAGAATCCAGGGGCCTGATCGTTCCCACGCTCTGCGTGGGAATGCCTCTGGTGACGCTCTGCGTCACAATTCTGAAAGCGGACGCAGAGCGTCCGGGGCTGCATTCCCACGCGGAGCGTGGGAACGATCTGGTCAGGTGAATTCGAACCTATCGGCATCCAGATTTGCCGGAAACTTGGTGCGATACACTGCCAGCTCTGCCGCATTCAGGCACACCTGAAACACCCCGTCCGCCTCACCGGCACTTAGCAGGGTCTCACCCTGGAAATCCAGTATCTGGCTGTCTCCGGTGTAGGCAAAGCCCTTGCCATCGGTACCGACGCGATTGACTGCCGCCACGTAACACAGGTTCTCGATAGCCCGCGCCGGCAGCAAACGGTTCCAGTGCTGACGTCGTGCTCCCGGCCAGTTCGCGGTGTACAGCAGCAGGTCAGTGTCCTGGGCATCACGGCTCCACACCGGGAAGCGCAGGTCGTAGCAAATCAACGGGCGAATGCGCCAGCCCTTCAACTCGAACTGCACCTGGCGCTCGCCGGGCGTGTAGTGATCGTGCTCGCCGGCCATACGGAACAGGTGACGTTTGTCGTAGTGCAACACCTCACCGTCCGGGCGCGCCCACAGCAGGCGGTTACGGTGGCTGCCGTCGGCTGCCTGGATAATCACGCTGCCGGTGATCACCGCGTTGTACTTGGCTGCCTGGGCTTGCAACCAGAGATGAGTCGGGCCATGTTCGGGCTCGGCGAGGGTTTGCGATTCCATGGAGAAACCGGTGGTGAACATCTCCGGCAGCACAATCAGGTCGGCGCCTCTGGCCTGCTCCAGCAACAGTTCGAAATGCTCGAGATTGGCCTGACGGTCATGCCACGCCAGGCTGGTCTGGACCAAGGCGATATTCAGGTCGGGTAATGCAGTCAAATCACGCATAGTTTCTCCGCCGCGTGTTGCAGCGTCTCCTCGCGTTTGGCAAAGCACAGGCGCACCAGGCGCTGGCCTTGCGGCGGGCTCTGATAGAACACCGAGACCGGAATCGTCGCCACGCCGTGTTCGCGGGTCATCCACAGTGACATGGCGACGTCATCCAGGTCGGGGCGAATCTGTGAGTAATCCACCAGTTGAAAGTAGGTGCCGGCCACCCGGGTAAAGCTGAAACGCGACGGCGCCAGCAGGTCGCAGAACAGGTCGCGCTTGGCTTGGTAAAAGGCCGGCAGCTCTTCGACGTGTTCCGGGTGTTCGGCCATGAAGTCAGCCAAAGCGTACTGCAAAGGGGTTACACCGCAGAAGTTGACATATTGATGCACCTTGCGCAGCTCGGCGGTAAGGGCCGGTGGTGCGATCACGTAGCCGGTTTTCCAGCCAGTGACGTGGTAGGTCTTGCCGAAGGAGCTGACTACGAATGCACGCTGATACAGCTCGTCATGGGCCAGCACGCTGACATGGGGCACACCATCGAACACCAGGTGTTCGTAGACCTCATCGCTGACCAGGTAGATATCGCGGTCGCGGATCAGTTCAGCCAACTGGTCCAGCTCGGCACGGCTGATCAACGCGCCGGTGGGGTTGTGCGGCGAGTTGAGGATGATCATGCGCGTACGCGGTGAGAGCGCGGCCTTGATCTTGTCGAAGTCGAGCGCGAAGCCTTGCAGGCTTAGTTGCACATGCACGCAGCGGCCACCGGCCAGCTCGACCGACGGCTCGTAGCTGTCGTAGCTGGGATCGAACACGATGACTTCATCGCCGTTGTGAACCACGGCTTGAATCGCGCAGAAAATCGCCTCGGTTGCGCCCGGGGTGATGGTCACTTCGCTGTCAGTGTTAACGGTGGCGCCATAGCTGCGGGCGATCTTGGCCGCCACTTGCTGACGCAGTACCGGCAGGCCGGTCATGGGTGCGTATTGGTTATGGCCGAGGGCGATGTGCTTGCCCACCGCATCAAGCAAGCCCTGAGGGCCGTTGAAATCGGGAAAGCCCTGGGACAGGTTGAGCGCCCCGGTTTCGGCAGCGAGTTGCGACATGGTGGTGAAAATAGTGGTGCCGACATTCGGCAGCTTGCTGGTGATCATGGAAGCCCCCTTCGGGTGAGCTGCAAGTTTTAAGCTGCAAGCTACAAGCAGGTCAAGCGACAAACTAACGCGCACAAAAAAGGGCTCCAAAGGAGCCCTCTCTTGCAGCGTGTCGCTTACAACTTGAAGCGGCGCTTATTTCTTGTCGCGGCGCTTCTTGTCGGCTTTCTTGTGGTGAGTCATCAAACGACGCTTCTTGTTCACCTGACGGTCAGTCAGTGTGTTCTTGTTGCCTTCGTATGGGTTCTCGCCACCCTTGAACTCGATACGGATCGGCGTACCGACCAGTTTCAGGACACGGCGGTAGGTGTTTTCCAGGTAACGCACATAGGACTTGGGCACCTTCTCGATCTGGTTACCGTGGATCACGATAATCGGCGGGTTGGCACCGCCCAAGTGGGCGTAACGCAGTTTGATCCGACGGTTGTTGACCATCGGCGGCGCATGCTCACCGACCGCATCTTCCAGAATCTGGGTCAGGCGGTTGGTCGGCCAGCGGGTAACCGCAGACTTGAACGAGTTCTGTACGGACGCGTAGAGGTTGCCCACGCCGGTGCCGTGCAGTGCCGAGATAAAGTGGATATCGGCGAACTCGACGAAGAACAGCCGACGCTGCAGCTCGATCTTGACGAAATCGCGCTCGCTCGGCGTCATGCCGTCCCACTTGTTGATCGCGATGACCAGGGCACGACCGGCTTCCAGAGCAAAGCCCAGCAAGTTGAGGTCGTGGTCCACCACGCCTTCGCGGGCGTCCATTACGAAGATCACTACGTTGGCGTCTTTGATCGCCTGCAGGGTTTTGACCACCGAGAACTTTTCAACTTCCTCGTGGATCTTGCCGCGCTTGCGCACACCGGCGGTGTCGATCAGCGTGTACTTCTCGTCGTTACGCTCGAACGGGATGTAGATACTGTCGCGGGTAGTACCCGGCTGGTCATACACAATGACCCGGTCTTCACCGAGCATGCGGTTAACCAGCGTCGACTTGCCAACGTTGGGGCGGCCGATGATGGCGATCTTGATACCGTCTTTTTCGCTCGGGCCAGGAATGCGCTTGGCTTCCTCACCTTCGGCAACGATCTCTTCCTCGCCCTCTTCTTCCTCTTCATCATCCTTGGGGAAGTCGCGCAGGGCGATTTCCAGCATCTGGGTGATGCCGCGACCGTGGGCACCAGCGACCGGGATCGCATCGCCCAGGCCCATCGGGCTGAATTCGGCACGGGCCGCCTCAGGATCGATGTTGTCGATCTTGTTGGCGACCAGATAGGAACGCTTGTTGCGCTTGCGCAGGTGCTCGCCAATCATCTGGTCGGCAGCGGTGTAGCCCGCACGGGCGTCCACCAGGAACAACACGACATCGGCTTCTTCGATAGCGAGCAGCGATTGCTCGGCCATCTTTTCGTCCATGCCATGCTCGTCACCGGAGATACCACCGGTGTCAACAATAATGTAGGAGCGCCCTTGCCACTTTGCCTCACCGTATTGGCGATCACGGGTCAGACCGGACAAGTCGCCAACGATGGCGTCACGAGTCCTGGTCAGGCGGTTGAACAAGGTGGACTTGCCGACGTTAGGTCGGCCCACCAGGGCGATTACGGGAACCATGCGGCTCTCCACTTCGTTATTTCAGAAAATACAAAAGCCGCTGCAAGGCAGCGGCTGGTGCTCGGGGCAGCATAGTCAAATGCCGCATGCCCCGCCGAAGCGGGGCCGCCTGGGTTTTACCCCAAGCATAGTTGCTTACTTGATGGTCAGGGCTTCCAGCTTGCCGCTGTTGCCAAACACGTAAAGCATGTTACCCACAACCAGCGGACGCGCACGCAGACCGTCGCTGTCGATACGCTCGCGGCCGACAAATCGACCGTCTACCTGGCTCAGCAGGTGCAGGTAACCTTCGAAGTCACCTACCGCTACGTAGCTGGAAAACACTTCTGGTGCCGACAATTGACGGCGGGCCAGGGAGTCGTTGCTCCACAGTGCAGTGGTGGAACGCTCGTCGACACTTTCAACGGTGCCGGAAGCGAGGCTTACGTAGACGCTGCCAAACCCTTGGGCGACACCGGCGTAGCTGGAAGCATCACGCTGCCAGTTGATGCGGCCGCTTTGCAGGTCCAGTGCCGCAACACGGCCCTGGTAGGTGGCCACGTAAATGGTTTCACCCGACAGCAGCAGGCCGCCGTCGATGTCCACTACGCGGTCCAGTTCGGAGCGACCTTGCGGGATGGCCACACGGGTTTCCCAGGCCGGCACGCCGTTCTGGGTATCCAGGGCGACCACTTTACCGGTCGACAGGCCAGCAACGGCCAGGTTGTTGGTCACAATCGGACCACTGGTACCGCGCAGGGTCAACACCGCCGGGGTGCTGTCGTACAACCAGCGCTGGTTGCCGGTGGCGGCATCCAGACCGATTACACGGTCATCCTGAGTCTGCACCACGACCACGTCGCCGTTGGTAGCTGGCGCTGCGAGCACTTCGCTGGTCACGCGAGCGCGCCATTTCTCTTCACCCGTTGCCAAGTCCAGAGCCACCACGTCGCCTTTGAGCGTACCGACCAGCACCATGCCGTAGCCGACGCCTACACCACCGGAAACCGGCAGTTCGAGGTCTTTCTTCCACTTCACGTCGCCATTCATGCGATCCATGGCCATAACAACGCCGGTGGAGTCAGTGGCCACAATGTTGTCGCCATCGATCGCCGGCTGCAGCAGGTTGTACAGGTCGCCCTGGCCATCACCGACGGAGCGGCTCCACTGCTTTTGCAGGACCACTTCTTCCTTGAAGCTGGTCAGCTCGGCAGGAGGCAGTTCTTTTTTACTGTTGCTGCTGCAACCCGCGGCCAGAACGGCCAGAGCCAGCAATGCTGCATGTTTCCAACGGATCACGTCACGCATCCCCTTTGGCCAAGTCGTCCAGCTTGATTTGTAAGCCACCGACCGCCGCTTCATCAGACAGCGCCGCCTTGGCTTTTTGGTACGCAGCATGGGCTTCGTCGGTACGACCCAATTGGACCAACAGGTCGCCCTTGAGCTCTTCACGAGTGGCCACAAATGCTTTGTCAGCATCGCCGTCGAGCAGTTTGAGTGCTTCGTCAGCCTTGTTCTGTGCCGCCAATACCTGAGCCAGGCGCTGACGTGCGATTTCACCCAGGGTCGGGTTGGTCGGCTTGTCGGCGATAGCCTTCAGCTCGGTGGCGGCGTCATCCAGCTTGCCGGTGTCGACCGCGACTTTCGCGACGAACAGGCTGCCGTACTGGGCGTAGGTGCTACCGCCAAATTCGTTTTTCAACTTGCCGGCCAGGTCCGCCACTTGGGCTGGATCAGGCTTGCCGTCCGGCGTCAGTGTGGTTTCCAGCAATTGCTGATAGAGGATCGAGGCGCCTTGAGACTGGTTGGCCTGATATTTGTGCCAGGCTTGCCAGCCAAACACCACCACTAAAGCCAGCAGACCGCCAGTAACCAGGGGCTTGCCGTTACGCTGCCACCAGTCCTTGAACTCG
Source organism: Pseudomonas onubensis (assembly GCF_965653655.1). Taxonomy (NCBI): domain Bacteria; kingdom Pseudomonadati; phylum Pseudomonadota; class Gammaproteobacteria; order Pseudomonadales; family Pseudomonadaceae; genus Pseudomonas; species Pseudomonas onubensis. The sequence goes on from NZ_CBFHAZ010000060.1 coordinate 8,087, forward strand.
GCCATTTGCTCATCATCAGTACTCGACACCCCAATACTCCTTAATCGCTAAATTCGGCTGTTCGACAGCTTCAACCCTGCACGACGCAGGTGGCCAAGTGCGCGGCGAGCGCATCAAAGGCAATGTTCTGTTGCTCGCCCTGGCCACGCAGGGGTTTGAAACCTATCACTTGCTGGGCCAGCTCGTCATCGCCGAGGATCAGCGCATACAGCGCACCGCTCTTGTCGGCCTTCTTGAACTGGCTCTTGAAGCTGCCGGCGCCGGCATTGATCTGCAGGCGCAGGTTCGGCAGCTGGTCGCGCACTTTTTCGCTCAGGGCCAAAGCTGCCAGTTCGGCAGCCTCGCCAAAGGCGCAAAGGTACACGTCCACCTGACGGGAGATTTCTTCCGGGATCTGCTCCAGGGTTTCCAGCAGCAGGATCAGCCGCTCGATGCCCATGGCGAAACCTACGCCCGTGGTCGGCTTGCCGCCCATTTGCTCAACCAGGCCGTCGTAGCGACCACCGGCACACACGGTGCCCTGAGCACCGAGTTTGTCGGTGACCCACTCGAACACGGTCTTGCTGTAGTAGTCGAGACCACGCACCAGCTTGGGGTTGAGCACGTAGGGAATACCGGCCGCATCCAGGCGAGCCTTGAGGCCCTCGAAATGCGCGCGCGACTCGTCGTCCAGGTAGTCGGCCATTTTCGGGGCGTCGACCAGTACGGCCTGGGTGTCGGCGTTCTTGGTATCGAGAACGCGCAGCGGGTTGGTTTTCAGACGGCGCTGGCTGTCTTCGTCCAGCTTGTCCAGGTGGGCGGACAGGTACTCGACCAGGGCTTCGCGATAGCGGCCCCGGGATTCACTGGTGCCCAGGCTGTTGAGTTCGAGTTTGACGGCGTCGCGGATACCCAGTTGGCCCCACAGGCGCCAGGTGAGCACGATCAGCTCGGCGTCGATGTCCGGACCATCCAGGTTGAAGACTTCGCAACCGATCTGGTGGAACTGGCGATAGCGGCCCTTTTGTGGGCGCTCGTGGCGGAACATCGGGCCGATGTACCAGAGCTTCTGGGTTTGGCCACCACCGGTGATGCCATGCTCCAGTACAGCGCGCACGCACGCAGCAGTGCCTTCCGGACGCAGGGTCAGGGAGTCGCCGTTGCGGTCTTCAAAGGTGTACATCTCTTTTTCGACGATGTCGGTCACTTCACCGATGGAGCGCTTGAACAGCTCGGTGAACTCGACGATCGGCATGCGGATTTGTTTGTAGCCGTAGTTATCCAACAGGCAAGCGACCGTGCTCTCGAAGTAGCGCCACAGTGGCGTCTGCTCCGGCAGGATGTCGTTCATGCCACGAATGGCTTGCAGAGACTTGCTCACATCTAATCCTTAAATTCGTTCTTAGCCGCGCGCGATCAGCGCTGCGTCAGCCGCAACCTTTTCAGCTGCTTTCTCGCGGATCAGCTTTTCCAGATGATCCACGAGATTCTCATTCGTCAGTTTCTGCGACGGCTTGCCGTCGATGTAAATCAGATTCGGTGTACCGCCAGTCAGGCCCACATGGGCTTCTTTGGCTTCACCCGGCCCATTGACCACACAGCCGATCACTGCCACATCCAGCGGCACCAGCAGGTCTTCGAGGCGCAACTCCAGGTCGTTCATGGTTTTCACCACGTCGAAGTTCTGCCGCGAGCAGCTCGGGCAGGCAATGAAGTTGATGCCACGGGAACGCAAACGCAGGGATTTGAGAATGTCGTAGCCGACCTTCACTTCCTCTACGGGGTCTGCCGCCAGGGAGATGCGGATAGTATCGCCAATCCCTTCGGCGAGCAGCATACCGAGACCCACTGCAGATTTCACTGTGCCTGAGCGCAAACCGCCCGCTTCAGTGATACCCAGGTGCAGCGGCTGCACGATTTCCTTGGCCAACAGGCGGTAGGCTTCTACCGCCATGAACACGTCGGAGGCCTTTACGCTGACCTTGAAGTCCTGGAAATTCAGGCGCTCAAGGTGTTCAACGTGGCGCAATGCCGACTCAACCAGCGCGGCCGGGGTCGGTTCGCCGTACTTTTTCTGCAGGTCTTTTTCCAGGGAACCGGCGTTGACGCCGATGCGGATGGGAATGCCGCGATCACGTGCCGCATCAACCACCGCGCGCACACGGTCTTCGCGACCGATATTGCCCGGGTTGATACGCAGGCAGTCCACACCCAGCTCGGCCACACGCAGCGCGATCTTGTAGTCGAAGTGAATGTCGGCGACCAGCGGTACCTTGACCAGTTGCTTGATGCGGCCAAAGGCTTCGGCAGCGTCCATGTCCGGCACGGAAACCCGCACGATGTCTACGCCGGCGGCTTCCAGACGGTTGATCTGGGCGACCGTGGCGGCCACATCATTGGTGTCACTGTTGGTCATGCTCTGCACCGCGATAGGGGCATCGCCGCCTACCGGCACCGAGCCGACCCAGATCTTGCGCGATACGCGACGTTTGATTGGAGATTCGCCGTGCATGACTATTGTCCCAACTTGAGGCGAGCGGTCTCGCCACTGGTGAACGGCGCCACGTCCACAGGCTGGCCGTTATAGGCCACTTGCGCGCCACGGGCAAAGCCCAGACGCAGCGTCAAAGGAGGCTTGCCGCCTTGGTCAAGTGTATCTCCCTTACGCTTCAGACCGCTAAACAGCACTTTGCCATTGCCATCGGTGACTTGCGTCCAGCAGTCAGCGATGAAGGTAATCTGGATATGCCCGTCGCCGGCGATCAATGCCGGGGTGGTGGGAGGCGAAATCGCAGCCGGGGCCGGGGCCACTGGTGCGTTGATCGCTGAAGACTGCGCAGGAGCAGCCGGAACAGCCGGCGTATGCGCCTGGGCAACCGGGGCAGCCGGTACGGCTGGAGCCGGCACCGCAGCGGTGGCAGCAGGTGCAGTGCCCGCCTCCGGTGTCGGTTGCTCGGTGGTGGCCGGCGCTTCCGAAGCGGTTTGCCCTTGGGCAACGGCCTGGTCTTCCGGCTCATCCAACGGATGGATCTGGGTGGTGCCGTCGGCGCTTTCGACTTCGACGTGCTCCATGGCGTTGCTGGTCAGGTCCTTGGTGCGTTGGGAGGCCTGGTCTTGCCACCAGACGAAACCGCCACCCACCACGGCTATGAGCAGCAACAGGCTGACAATCCGCAAAATCGTGTGGGAAACCCGCACTGGCTCTTCGATGCGGCCCAGACCATGCACGTTGCTGCCCTGGGAGTCGGTACCGGTGAACTGGTCGAATTCCTGGACCAATACAGTCTGGTCGATGCCCAGCAATTTGGCGTAGGCGCGGATATAGCCGCGGGCGAAGGTATGCCCAGGCAGCTTGTCGAACGCGCCGGCTTCCAGGTTGCCCAGGGACGTGGCGGTCAAATTGAGCTTGAGGGCCACTTCTGCCAGCGACCAACCATTGCTTTCGCGGGCCTGACGCAAGGTCTCGCCTGGGTTTACGCGATTAGCTGCTACAACTTCCGGGTGCGCCGCTTTCATCATTGCTCCGACAGGTATTGCTGATATTCCGGCGTACCGGGATAGAGTCGTTCGAGTTGCTGGCCAAACTGTGCGGCCGTGTCGCGTTCTTCATGAACCGTCGCCAGGCGCACACCGAGCAATAGACTACGTGCATTTTGCCCGCTGAGCAGGCTAAAACGCTCGTAAAAGTCACGTGCCGGCACATAATGCCTGTCTTCGTAAGACAACTCAGCCATTTCGAGCAACGCCCGTGGCTGGCGACTGTTCAGGTGCAGGGCTTTTTCCAGTTGCTGACGGCCGCTGTCGCGCTGGCCAAGACGTATCGAGGTCACCCCAAGGTTCTCGAACACTCGCGAACGCTCAGGATAAAGGGTATCGGTACTGGCTTGCTGGAAATAGCGGGACGCCTGGTCATAACGTTGCTGCGCAAACAGGAAACTGCCGTAGTTGTTCAGCAGCCTTGGGTCGGCAGGACGTGCGGCCAGGGCCTTGTGAAAATACACGTCGGCCAGTTCAGGCTCGGCCTGGGCCTGGAACACCAAGGCCAGTGCGGCATTGGCGTCGGCGTCGTCGCCATCCAGCTCAAGGGCTTTTTTCAACGGCACCTTGGCCTGTTCGCTCATGCCTTGGCGCAAGTAACCCAAGCCCAATTGCACATAGGCAATTCGCGCCTCGTCACGGCCTTTGCCGGTTTGCATGGGGCTGTCATGGCCCGATGAAACACAACCGGCCGCAAGACCGGTAAAAAGCAACAGCAGCGCAAGGCGCAAGGGCATAGAGATCCTCTCTCAGATTCGATTCACAGCAATTTGCGGCAAATCTTCGGCGGCGTTAAGTTCGCGCACGGCGATATAACGCTCACTGCGGCGGGTGCGATCCATCACTTGCCCGACCAGTTGGCCACAGGCGGCGTCGATGTCTTCACCACGGGTGGTGCGCACAGTAACGTTGTAGCCGGCCTGGTGCAGTTGATCCTGGAAACGGCGGATGGCATTGTTGCTAGGCCGCTCGTAGCCAGAATGGGGAAACGGGTTAAACGGAATCAGGTTGATCTTGCACGGGGTGTTCTTGAGCAGTTCGATCATCTCGACCGCGTGTTCAACTTTGTCGTTGATGTCCTTGAGCATGGTGTACTCAATGGTCAACACACGTTTTTCGCCCAAGGTCGCCATGTAACGCTGGCAAGATTCGAGCAGCATCTTAAGCGGATACTTCTTGTTGATTGGCACCAATTGGTTACGCAATGCGTCATTAGGTGCGTGCAACGACAACGCCAGGGAGACGTCGATGTGCTTGGCCAGCTCATCAATCATCGGCACCACGCCGGAGGTCGACAGGGTTACACGGCGCTTGGAGATGCCGTAGCCCAGGTCGTCCATCATCAAATGCATGGCAGCGATGACGTTGTCGAAGTTCAGCAGCGGCTCACCCATGCCCATCATCACCACGTTGGTGATGGCACGGTCGACGGTCGCCGGGACGCTGCCAAAGGATTTGTTGGCAATCCACACCTGGCCGATGACTTCGGCGGCGGTGAGGTTGCTATTGAAGCCTTGCTTGCCGGTGGAGCAGAAACTGCAGTCCAGAGCACAGCCTGCCTGGGACGAAACGCACAAAGTGCCGCGCTTGCCCTGGGGAATGTAGACGGTCTCGACGCAGCTGCCGGACGCCACGCGCACCACCCACTTACGGGTGCCGTCGGTGGAGATGTCCTCGCTGACAACCTCGGGACCACGGACCTCGGCAATGGCCTTGAGCTTGTCGCGCAGGGCCTTGCTGACGTTCGTCATGGCGTCGAAATCGTCGACACCAAAGTGGTGAATCCACTTCATTACCTGACCGGCACGGAAACGCTTCTCCCCGATTGAGTCGAAGAATTTCTCCATTTCCGGCTGAGTCAGACCCAGCAGGTTGGTTTTAACAGTCGATGTAGTCATGGATTCACCCTCACTCTTTAAGCCGATGCTTAGCGAGCGGTTACTTCAGTAGCAGCGAAAAAGTACGAGATTTCGCGAGCAGCAGCGGCTTCGGAGTCCGAACCGTGAACAGCGTTGGCGTCGATGGACTCAGCGAAGTCAGCACGGATGGTGCCGGCAGCAGCTTCTTTAGGGTTAGTTGCGCCCATCAGCTCACGGTTCAGAGCGATAGCGTTTTCGCCTTCCAGAACCTGAACAACAACAGGGCCGGAGATCATGAAGGCAACCAGGTCGCCGAAGAAGCCACGAGCGCTGTGCTCAGCGTAGAAGCCTTCAGCTTCAGCTTTGGACAGTTGCTTGAGTTTCGAAGCTACAACCTTCAGGCCGGCTTTTTCGAAACGAGTGGTGATCTCGCCGATGACGTTTTTTGCAACAGCGTCAGGCTTGATGATGGAGAAAGTACGTTGAACAGCCATGGTGTAACTCCAGAAACGGTAATTTACGAAAAATTAAACCCGCGAATTATACGCGGGTTATTGGGTATTGCCTAACTGCGTAAAAAGGCGGCTCAGACTGCTTCTTCGATCCACAGGCCTTGAATCGCCTCCAGAACCTTCTCGCCACCCCGATCAGGGATGTCGTCGAAGTCAGGCAGCGCCATCACCAGATTGCGCAACTTGACGAAGTTCACGGTAAGAGGATTGACCTCAGGATGAGCTTCAGCAAGTTGTATAGCGATTTCTTGTACATCAACCCATTTCAGGCTCATGACATTTCCTTGAATCAATGCGGCGCTTCGGCTGCATGGTTGAGGGAATATTTCGGAATTTCGACGGTGATGTCTTCCGTGCCGACCTTTGCCTGACAGCTTAGGCGAGAAGTCGCTTCAAGGCCCCAGGCGCGATCCAGAAAGTCCTCTTCCAGCTCGTCCGCTTCTTCGAGAGAGTTGAAACCCTCACGAATCACGCAGTGGCAGGTCGTGCAGGCGCAGACACCGCCGCAGGCACTTTCGATCTCGATGTGGTTGTCATGAGCAACTTCGAGGATGGACTTGCCGGTCTCAGCCTCCACGACCATACCGTCCGGGCAATGCTCGGCGTGTGGCAGAAAAATGACCTGCGGCATTAATTATTCCTCGATTTCATTCAGGTTGCGCCCGGCCAGTGCGGCTTTCACCGTCTGATCCATGCGGCGGGCGGCAAAGGCATCAGTCACTTGCGACAGGCGCTTGGTCTGTTGCTCGATGGCGTAACCATCGTTGCCTTTCATCAGTTCGGCCAGTTCCTGCATTTGCAGGTCGATAACCATGCGCTCTTCGGCATCCAGCAAACGCTCGCCGTCGGCTTCAAGGGCGCCCTGCACGGCTTCGAGCAGGCGCTGGGCATCAACCTGCTGCTCGCGCAGCACACGGGCGACCTTGTCGTCACCGGCATATTGGAACGAATCCTTGAGCATCTTGGCGATTTCGCCGTCGGTGAGGCCGTAGGACGGCTTGACCTGGATGCTGGCTTCAACGCCCGAGGCCAATTCACGTGCTGCCACGCTGAGCAGGCCATCGGCGTCGACCTGGAAGGTCACGCGAATTTTCGCCGCACCCGCGACCATCGCCGGGATGCCGCGCAATTCAAAGCGCGCCAGGGAGCGGCAGTCGCTGATCAATTCGCGCTCGCCTTGCAGCACATGAATCATCATGGCCGTCTGGCCATCTTTGTAAGTCGTGAAGTCCTGGGCGCGAGCGACGGGGATGGTGGTGTTGCGTGGAATCACCTTCTCCATCAGGCCGCCCATGGTTTCCAGGCCCAGGGACAGCGGGATAACGTCGAGCAGCAGCAATTCGCCACCATCGCGCTTGTTGCCGGCCAGGGTGTCGGCCTGGATAGCGGCGCCGATGGCGACTACTTGATCCGGGTCGATTTCAGTCAACGGCTGGCGACCAAAGGCTTCAGCCACAGCGTCGCGAACGCGTGGAACGCGAGTCGAACCGCCGACCATGACCACTGCGGCCACGTCTTCCAACTCGATACCGGAATCACGCACTGCACGACGGCAGGCTTTGAGGCTGCGGGCGACCATCGGCTCGATCAGCGCATCAAAGGCTTCGCGAGTCAGTTGAGCCGCCCAGTTGCCGTAGGAAACTTCAACAGCAGCGGCATCGGTCAGTGCTTCCTTGGCCGCGCAGGCGGCTTGCAGCAGATTACGCTGCGCGCCCGGGTCCAGGTCAGCCGACAAACCGGCACTGGTGATGATCCAGCCTGCGATGGCATGGTCAAAGTCATCGCCGCCCAGGGCGCTGTCGCCACCGGTGGCCAGCACTTCAAACACGCCGCCGGTCAGGCGCAGGATCGAAATATCAAAGGTGCCGCCGCCCAGGTCATAAATTGCCACCAGGCCTTCAGCGTGCTGATCCAGGCCATAGGCCACCGCCGCTGCGGTCGGCTCGTTGAGCAAACGCAACACGTTCAGACCCGCAAGCTTCGCTGCGTCCTTGGTGGCTTGACGCTGTGCGTCATCGAAATAGGCAGGCACAGTGATCACTGCGCCGACCAGTTCGCCGCCCAAGGTATTTTCTGCACGCTGGCGCAGCACCTTGAGGATATCGGCCGACACTTCCACCGGGCTTTTCGGGCCCTGGACGGTGTCGATGAACGGCATATGGGATTCACCGCCAACAAAGCGGTACGGCAGCTGGTCGCCCAATTGCTTGACGTCGGACAAACCACGCCCCATCAAGCGCTTTACCGACAGCACGGTATTCAACGGGTCACTGGACGCTGCCAGCTTGGCGGACCCACCAACTTCGGTGCGATCAGCGTGATAACGCACAGCAGAAGGCAGGATCACCTGGCCATCGGCGTCGGGCAGCGGTTCGGACAGGCCGCTGCGCAAGGCAGCAACCAGGGAATTGGTAGTGCCCAGGTCAATCCCGACCGCCAGGCGACGCTGGTGCGGTTGAGGGCTTTGGCCGGGTTCGGCGATTTGCAGTAGGGCCATGGTAATCAGGTCTTATCTGTCTATCAGGCGTGCATCACGGGCAGCACTGGGTTAATCGTCGAGGCGCTCTTCTAGCTGGCGCACTTCGTAGGTGAGCTTGTCGAGGAACTGCATGCGCCGCATCAGGCGTTCGGCCTGTTCACGTTGCGCTGCATCATCCCAACAGGCTGCGAAGCTTTCATTGAGCTCATCCTGGGCCACTTTCAGACGACGCTTGAAGACCGCGACACCGGCTATATCAGCCTCGTCCTGCAAGTCTTCGAGTTCTTCGCGCCACTGCATCTGCTGCATCAAAAAGTCCGGGTCGTGCACCGTGACTTCGATCGGCAGCTCACCGCCGTTCAACGCGAGCAGGTAGCGCGCGCGTTTGGGCGGGTTTTTCAGCGTCTGATAGGCTTCGTTGAGGCTGGCCGATTGCTCCAGCGCCAGGCGCTGCTCACGCTCGGATGCGTCAGCAAAGCGGTCCGGATGCACCCCGCGCGCCAACTCTCGGTAGCGCGCGGCAAGCTGCTCAAGGTCCAGCCGAAAGCTCGGCTGCAGCTCGAATAAGGCGAAATGACAAGGAGTACCCACGAATAGCCTCAGATGTTGAAGCTTTCGCCGCAGCCACACTCACCGCGCACGTTGGGGTTGTTGAACTTGAAGCCTTCGTTCAACCCTTCCTTGACGAAATCGAGTTCGGTGCCGTCCAGGTAGGTCAGGCTTTTAGGGTCGATGATCACTTTCTCGCCGTGACTTTCGAACACCTGGTCTTCCTCAACCACCTCGTCGACAAACTCCAGCACGTAGGCAAGGCCGGAACAGCCTGTGGTGCGAACACCCAGACGAATCCCCTCACCTTTACCGCGCCCATTCAGGGAGCGGCGAATGTGCTGCGCAGCCGCTTCTGTCATGCTGATAGCCATCGTTGACTCCTTACTCGTCGCCAAATGCTTAGATCAAGCCTTTCTTCTGCTTGTAGTCGCGAACGGCCGCCTTGATGGCGTCTTCTGCGAGCACGGAGCAGTGAATTTTCACTGGCGGCAGGGCCAGTTCTTCGGCCAGCTGGGTGTTGCTGATGGTGACAGCCTCATCCAGGGTCTTGCCTTTCATCCACTCGGTCGCGAGGGAGCTGGAGGCAATGGCGGAACCGCAGCCGTAAGTCTTGAACTTGGCGTCTTCGATAACGCCAGCGTCGTTGACCTTGATCTGCAGGCGCATCACATCGCCGCACGCCGGAGCGCCGACCATGCCGGTGCCGACATCAGGGTCTTCCGCGTTCATCTTGCCGACGTTGCGCGGGTTTTCGTAGTGGTCGATGACCTTTTCGCTGTAAGCCATGGTACTGAATCCTCACTCATCAGGGCCGCTCTGGAACCCTGTAAAAACGCCTGCGTTTTCCGCCACGTTCTTACAGAGCCTGGGTGGCGGCTTCTATATTTAGTGTGCCGCCCACTCGATCTTGGAGATATCGACACCGTCTTTGTACATGTCCCACAGCGGCGACAGAACGCGCAGCTTGTTGACGGCTTCGCAGACTTTCTGCGCGGCGTAGTCGACTTGCTCTTCGGTGGTGAAGCGGCCGAAGGTAAAGCGGATCGAGCTGTGTGCCAGTTCGTCGTTGCGGCCCAGGGCGCGCAGAACGTACGAAGGCTCAAGGGACGCCGAGGTGCAGGCCGAACCGGACGAAACCGCCAGGTCCTTGAGCGCCATGATCAGCGACTCGCCTTCGACATAGTTGAAGCTCAAATTCAGGTTGTGCGGTACACGGGCGGTCATGCTGCCATTGATGTACAGCTCTTCAAGGTTCTCGACCTGCTTGTAGAAGCGATCGCTCAGCGCCTTGATACGAATGTTTTCGGCAGCCATGTCTTCCTTGGCTACACGGAAGGCTTCGCCCATGCCGACGATCTGGTGAGTGGCCAGGGTGCCGGAACGCATGCCGCGCTCGTGACCGCCACCGTGCATGGTGGCTTCGATGCGCACGCGAGGTTTGCGGCTCACGTACAGCGCACCGATGCCTTTAGGGCCATAGGTCTTGTGGGCAGAGAACGACATCAGGTCGACTTTCAGCTTGGACAGGTCGATGTCGACCTTGCCGGTGGACTGAGCAGCGTCGACGTGCAGCAGGATGCCTTTGGAGCGAGTCAGCTCGCCAATGGCCGCGATGTCGTTGATGGTGCCGATTTCGTTGTTCACGTGGATCACGGAAACCAGGATGGTGTCTTCACGCAGGGCCGCTTCGATCATGGCCGGGGTGACGATACCGTCGGTGGTTGGCTCAAGGTAGGTGACCTCGAAACCTTCACGCTCCAGTTGGCGCATGGTGTCGAGAACAGCCTTGTGCTCAATCTTGGTGGTGATCAGGTGCTTGCCTTTGGTCGCATAGAAATGCGCCGCGCCCTTGATTGCCAGGTTGTCGGATTCGGTAGCACCGGAGGTCCAGACGATTTCCCGTGGGTCGGCGCCCACCAGGTCGGCGACTTGGCGACGAGCGTTCTCGACCGCTTCCTCGGCTTTCCAGCCGAATACGTGGGAACGGGAGGCTGGGTTGCCGAAGTTTCCGTCAACCAGCAGGCATTCGCTCATCTTTTGCGCGACACGCGGATCAACCGGGGTGGTCGCTGAGTAATCAAGGTAAATCGGCAATTTCATGGACTTTCTCCTAAATCAAGCTGGCTGGCGTGCCGTTAGCTCTTCGGCTGTCACTCGACGGCGGACGCTTCAATCTTGTCCAGACGCGGCGCCTTGGTGTTGCAACGGCGCTGGTCCTGACGCTGGGCTACTTCTTGTACCTCACGGCGAGTCACAAGATCAGCCAAGCTGATACCACTCAAAAACTCATGGATCTGCAGGCTCAAGTCACACCACAAGTGGTGAGTCAGGCAGGTGTCGCCGGCGTGGCAGTCACCCAAACCCTGGCATTTGGTGGCATCGACGGATTCGTTCACCGCGTCGATCACCTGCGCTACCTGGATGCCCTGCATATCGCGGGACAATTGATAGCCGCCGCCCGGCCCACGCACGCTGGAAACCAAGTTGCTGCGGCGCAATTTGGCGAACAGCTGCTCGAGATAGGACAGGGAAATGCCTTGGCGCTCGGAGATATCGGCCAGGGACACCGGCCCAGTTTGCGCGTGCAAGGCCAGGTCAAGCATGGCGGTCACCGCGTATCGGCCTTTTGTAGTCAGTCTCATGGACAAGTACCAAGGTGTTTCAGAATGGGGGCAAGTATGCGATTCCCGAGTATTTAAGTCAACTATAAGACCTAGTACTTTAGTCAGGATTAGCCGTAAAAAGGGCGCGCGAATAATAGCAGGGTGGGGTGGGGACGAACAGCGGGAACGGACAACCAGAACTCCCAGTCACGATGAAGATCAAATGTGGGAGCGGCGGTGCGACGATTCGACTTGCTCGCGAAAGCGGCGTATCAGTCGCCGAAAATGCTGACTGATTTACCGCTTTCGCGAGCAAGCCCGCTCCCACAGGGGATTTGCCGTGACTGGAAAGGTTTAGCCAGCCTTGGTGGTGGCAGCTTCGTTCTTGATTTCGGCGAAGTCCTCTTCGCGAAGCTCAGGCAGATCTTTTGCACAGTAGCTACTGCCCAGCTCTTTGAGCGCACCGCACATACCGTCCAGCTTGCCATCCAAGGCTTGCAAGTGATCGAGCAACTGGCCAATGGCACGCGCCACCGGGTCGGGCATGTCTTCGCTGACGCCGTAGGCATCGAAACCGATCTTCTCGGCCATGGCTTTGCGCTTGGCTTCCTGCTCGTCGCCGACCTCCGGCTTGATGATGATGCGGCCGGGAATACCCACCACCGTCGCGCCAGGCGGCACAGCCTTGGTCACCACAGCATTGGAGCCCACCTTGGCACCCGCGCCGACAGTGAACGGGCCCAGCACCTTGGCGCCCGCCCCTACCACTACGCCATCACCCAATGTCGGGTGACGCTTGCCTTTATTCCACGTTGTGCCACCCAGGGTCACGCCCTGATACAGCGTCACATCATCACCGATTTCGGCGGTTTCGCCGATCACGATGCCCATGCCGTGGTCGATAAAGAAGCGGCGACCGACCTTGGCGCCCGGATGAATCTCGATCCCGGTCAACCAGCGCCCGAAGTTCGACACCAGCCGCGCCAGCCATTTCCAGCCCATGCCCCACAACATCCCGGACAGGCGGTGAATCCAGATCGCGTGCATGCCTGGGTAGCAGGTCAGCACTTCGAAGGCGTTGCGCGCCGCCGGGTCACGATGGAAAACACTCTGGATATCTTCTCGCAAACGCTCGAACATTTTTAATCCTTCCGCTTAAGAAGCTCACCACGGGCCGCTTTCTGGGTTTCCGTGAGGATGCCACGCAATATGTTCATTTCTGCCCGGCTGACCGAGCTACGGCCGTACAAGCGACGCAGACGTGCCATCAAGTGCCGGGGTTTTTCCGGATCGAGAAACTCAATGGCCACCAGGGTTTGCTCCAGATGCTCATAGAATCGCTCCAGCTCGTCCATGGTGGCCAGCTCGCCACTCTTGGTCGATGCGACCTCATCCTTCTCGACCTTGCTCGGCTGGCCTTGTGCAGCCAACCAGGCCATGCGCACTTCGTAACTCAACACCTGCACCGCAGCCCCGAGGTTCAGCGAGCTGAACTCAGGGTCTGATGGGATGTGCACGTGGTAATGACATCGCTGCAGCTCTTCATTGGTCAGGCCGGAGTCTTCACGGCCAAACACTAAGGCGATTTCAGCGCCGCCTGCAGCCTCTTCCACCACTTTGGTGCCGCACTCGCGCGGATCCAGCAGCGGCCAGGGAATTCGCCGGTCGCGCGCGCTGGTGCCCAGCACCAGATTGCAGCCGACCAAGGCGTCTTCCAAGGTTGCGACGACCCGGGCTTTTTCAAGGATGTCATTGGCGCCGGACGCACGGGCATCGGCCTCGTGGTGCGGGAACACACGCGGCTCGACCAGCACCAGGCGCGTCAGCCCCATGTTTTTCATGGCTCGCGCCACCCCGCCGATGTTGCCGGGATGACTGGTATTGACGAGGACGACACGGATGTTATGCAGCAAGGGAGGCGCTCTCGGACACGGGAAAGGGGAGCAAATCTTACAGAACAGCCTAAGGTTATGCCATGAAAGCTAACGTCGTCCTTCACCTGAAGAAAGTTTCTGCTAGAATGCCCGGCTTTCTTTAACAACCTTAGGTGACACATCCATGCAGCCCATGCTGAATATCGCGCTGCGCGCCGCCCGCAGCGCCAGTGAATTGATCTTCCGCTCCATCGAGCGCCTGGATACCATCAAGGTCGACGAAAAAGACGCCAAGGATTATGTATCCGAGGTGGACCGCGCCGCCGAGCAAAAAATCATCGACGCGCTGCGCAAGGCCTACCCTACCCACGGCATCCTCGGTGAAGAAACCGGCTTGCACAAAGGCAGCGGCGAAGGCGAAGACTACCTGTGGATCATCGACCCACTGGATGGCACCACCAACTTCCTGCGCGGCATCCCACACTTTGCAGTGAGCATTGCCTGTAAATACCGTGGCCGCCTGGAACACGCCGTCGTACTCGACCCGGTTCGCCAGGAAGAATTCACCGCCAGCCGTGGCCGTGGCGCCCAGTTGAACGGTCGTCGCCTGCGTGTCAGCGGCCGTACCAGCCTGGACGGCGCCCTGCTGGGCACTGGCTTCCCGTTCCGTGACGACCAGATGGACAACCTGGAAAACTACCTGGGCATGTTCCGCGCCCTGGTTGGCCAGACCGCCGGTATCCGCCGCGCCGGTGCTGCCAGCCTGGACCTGGCGTATGTTGCCGCCGGTCGTTTTGATGCGTTCTGGGAGTCGGGCCTGTCCGAGTGGGACATGGCTGCAGGCGCCCTGCTGATCCAGGAAGCTGGCGGCTTGGTGAGCGACTTCACCGGTGGTCACGACTTCCTGGAGAAAGGCCACGTAGTTGCTGGCAACACCAAATGCTTCAAGGCAGTACTGACGGCGATCCAGCCGCACCTGCCGGCTTCGCTGAAGCGTTAAGCGAGCGAGCACAAAAAAGCACCCTAATGGGTGCTTTTTTTATGCCTGGGATTTGGCATCTCAGCAGCCAACACAATCCAATGTGGGAGCTGGCTTGCCTGCGATAGTGGCCTGCCAGCTAGCTAATAGGTTGCTGACCCACCGCTATCGCAGGCAAGCCAGCTCCCACACTTGGATTGAATTCAGCCTTATTGCTGGTTCTGACCCAGGATCAGACGACCTTCCTTATCTACTGGAATCTGGCCGCCCGGATCACGATCCATACGCACCGAACCTTCCTTACCGTCCAGGTTGTAGCGCACGTCGTAACCGACCACCTTGTCACTGATGTCATTGACGGTGCTGCAACGCTGCTGGGTGGTGGTATAGGTATCGCGGTTCTGCATACCTTCCTGCACCTTGTTACCGGCGTAACCGCCACCGACTGCACCGGCTACAGTAGCCAGCTTCTTGCCATTACCGCCACCGACCTGGTTGCCCAACAGGCCACCGGCCAACGCACCGACCACGGTGCCGACGATTTGATGCTGATCCTGCACCGGCTTCTGCCGAGTCACGGTGACGTCCTTGCAGACCTCGCGAGGAGTTTTGATCTGGGTTTTCACCGGCTGCACTGCCAGCACTTGCGCATACTCAGGGCCGCTTTTTACCAGGCTGTAGGTGGCAACAGCACCCCCGGCAGTCACACCGACAGCACCCAATACCGCACCAACCAGTAACGACTTGTTCACGTGAACCTCCTGACCATCACAAGCGGACCGAAACGTCCGCGCTATACCCAGCCTTGGAGCAAAAAAAAAGGCACGAGTTCAATACTCGTGCCTTCTTTGTAACAGCGTATCAACGAACACCCATCAAGGACGGTCGTCGACCTCCTTGCCGGTAGCGGCAGGCGGGATCAAGTCTTCGCTGTTGAGGTTCAGCCAGATCAGCACCACGTTGGCAATGTAGATCGACGAGTAGGTACCCGCCAGAACGCCGATGAACAGCGCCAGGGAGAAGCCCCACAGGTTGTCGCCACCGAAGATCATCAGGGCAGCAATCGCCAGCAACGTGGAGATCGACGTCGCCATGGTCCGAAGCAAGGTCTGAGTGGTGGAGATGTTGATGTTCTCGACCAGCGTAGCCTTGCGCAGTACACGGAAGTTCTCACGAACCCGGTCGAATACCACGATGGTGTCGTTGAGCGAGTAACCAATGATCGCCAGCACCGCCGCCAACACCGTCAGGTCGAAGGTGATCTGGAAGTACGCGAGGATACCCACGGTGACGATAACGTCGTGGATCAGCGAAACAATGGCGCCGACGCCGAACTTCCACTGAAAGCGGAACGCCAGGTAGATCATGATGCCGGCCAGCGCCATCAGCATGCCGAGGCCGCCCTGGTCGCGCAGCTCTTCACCCACCTGCGGGCCCACAAACTCGACGCGCTTGACCGACGCCGGGTTGTCACCGCCGACCTTCTGCAAGGCTTCGGCTACCTGATGACCCAACTGCGGGTCTTCGCCTGGCATACGCACCAGCAGATCGGTAGTAGCACCGAAGCTCTGCACGATGGCTTCGTGATAACCGGCCTTGACCAGCTCGCCGCGCACCAGGGTAACGTCAGCCGGCTTCTCGTAGGTCAGCTCGATGAGCGTACCGCCGGTGAAGTCCAGACCGTAGTTCAAGCCCTTATGGAACAGGCTGAACAACGCCAGAACGGTAAGGAGCACTGTGGCGCCGAACGCAACGTTGCGAACGCCCATGAAGTTGATTGTACGTAACATGGCAGCCCCTTAAATCCACAACTTCTTGAAGTCACGCCCGCCAAAGATCAGGTTGACCATTGCGCGGGTCACCATGATGGCCGTGAACATCGAGGTAAAGATACCGAGGGACATGGTCACCGCAAAACCTTTGACCGGGCCGGTGCCCATGGCAAAGAGAATCCCGCCGACCAGCAGAGTGGTCAAGTTGGAGTCGAGAATCGCGGTAAATGCCCGGCCGAAGCCTTCGTTGATTGCACGCTGTACGGTCATGCCCGCCGCGATCTCTTCACGAATACGCGAGAAGATCAGTACGTTGGCGTCTACCGCCATACCCATGGTGAGTACGATACCGGCGATACCTGGCAGGGTCAGCGTTGCGCCCAGCAGCGACATCAAGGCCAGCAGCATCACCATGTTGCCCGCCAGGGCCACGGTGGCGATGATGCCGAAGAAGCGGTAGATGGCGATGATGAACAGCGATACGAACAGCATGCCCCACAAGGCAGCGTCGATACCCTTGGTGATGTTGTCGGCACCCAGGCTCGGGCCAATGGTGCGTTCTTCAGCGAAGTACATCGGCGCCGCCAGGCCACCAGCACGCAGCAGCAGTGCCAGCTCGGACGATTCGCCCTGGCCGTTCAGGCCAGTGATGCGGAATTGAGCACCCAGCGGCGACTGGATGGTCGCCAGGCTGATGATCTTCTTCTCTTCCTTGAAGGTCTGCACCGGCACGTCTTTCTCGACACCGTCGACCATTTGCTTGGTGTAGGTGGTGACCGGGCGTTGCTCGATGAAGATTACCGCCATGCTGCGACCGACGTTGCTGCGCGTGGCGCGGCTCATCAGGTCACCGCCATGGCCATCCAGACGGATGTTCACTTCCGGCGTACCGTGCTGCGAATCGAAACCCGCCTTGGCATCCGTTACCTGATCACCGGTGATGATCAAGCCACGTTCGATCAGCGCTGGAGGACGGTTGCCCTCACGGAATTCGAATTCTTCAGCAGTCGCGCGAGTCGCGCCCGGCTCAGCTGCCAGACGGAATTCCAGGTTGGCGGTTTTGCCCAGGATACGCTTGGCTTCAGCAGTATCCTGTACGCCCGGCAGCTCAACCACGATGCGGTTGGCGCCTTGACGCTGCACGATCGGCTCAGCCACACCCAGCTCGTTGACGCGGTTACGTACCGTGGTCAAGTTCTGCTTAATGGAGTATTCGCGGATTTCCGCGATCTTGGCCGGGCTCATCGCCAGACGCAGTACAGCCTGACCATTCAGGTCAGCCGGTACGATGTCGAAATCATTGAAGTTCTTGCGCACCAGGGCACGGGCTTGTTCGCGGGTCGCTTCATCAGAGAAGCCCAGCTGAATGGCGCCGTTGAGTTGCGGCAGGCTGCGATAACGCACCTTCTCTTTGCGCAGCAGGCTCTTCACGTCGCCTTCATAGACTTTCAGGCGTGCGTCGAGGGCTTTGTCCATGTCGACTTCCAGCAGGAAGTGCACACCGCCGGACAAGTCCAGACCCAGCTTCATCGGGTGCGCGCCAATGCTGCGCAGCCATTTTGGCGTGGTCTGTGCCAGGTTGAGTGCAACAACGTAGTCGTCACCCATGGCCTTGCGCACGACATCCTTGGCCGGCAATTGGTCTTCTGCCTTGGTCAGGCGCAACAAACCGCCCTTCGCATCAGCCGCCAACGTTGCCGCTTTAACCTGAATACCGGCGTCAGTGAGCGCTTTGCTCGCACGGTCCAAGTCAGCCTGATTGACCTGCAGCGTAGTGCTGGCGCCAGTGATCTGGATCGCAGGGTCATCAGGATAAAGATTGGGAGCGGAATAAATAAAACCGATCGCCAGCACCGCCAGGATCAGTACGTATTTCCACAGAGGGTATTTGTTCAGCATCACGCCGCCCGCTTATAACGCGGGGCGCCTTGCGCGCCCCGTCGATTGGTAAAGGTTGTTACTCAGATCGCTTTGAGCGTGCCTTTTGGCAGCGTGGCGGCGATGGCGCCCTTCTGGAACTTCATTTCTACGGTGTCGGAGACTTCCAGAACCACGAAAGCATCGGAAACCTTGGTGATCTTGCCGGCGATGCCGCCAGTGGTCACCACTTCGTCGCCTTTCTGCAGGCTGCCCAGCAGGTTTTTCTGCTCTTTGGCGCGCTTGGCCTGTGGACGCCAGATCATCAGGTAGAAGATGACCAGGAAGCCGACCAGGAAAATCCACTCGAAACCACCGCCCATAGGGCCGGCAGCGGCAGGCGCAGCGGCGTCAGCCATGGCATTAGAGATAAAAAAGCTCATTTAGCACTCCAGTTGCAAATAGTGAATCTTAGGGTCGGAAAACTCAGTCCAAGGGCGGCACAGGGAGCCCGCGCTTGGCATAGAAGGCATCGACGAAGGCGGCCAATGTACCCTGTTGAATAGCCTCGCGCAAACCAGCCATCAGGACTTGGTAGTGACGCAAATTGTGGATGGTATTCAACATGCTACCCAGCATTTCCCCGCACTTGTCCAGATGGTGCAGATAAGCCCGCGAGAAGTTCTGACAGGTGTAGCAGTCACAGGTGGGATCCAGCGGCGAATCATCATGGCGATGGAACGCGTTACGGATCTTCAGCACGCCTGTATCGATGAACAGATGCCCATTGCGGGCATTACGGGTTGGCATCACGCAATCGAACATGTCCACACCGCGGCGCACACCCTCTACGAGATCTTCCGGTTTGCCAACGCCCATAAGGTAACGAGGTTTGTCAGCGGGCATCAGGCCCGGCAGGTAATCCAGCACCTTGATCATCTCGTGCTTGGGCTCACCCACCGACAGACCGCCGATGGCCAGGCCGTCGAAGCCGATCTTGTCGAGGCCCTCCAGCGAGCGTTTGCGCAGGCTTTCGTGCATGCCGCCCTGGACGATACCGAACAGTGCCGCCGTGTTGTCGCCGTGGGCGTTTTTCGAGCGCTGAGCCCAACGCAACGACAGCTCCATGGAAATACGTGCCACATCTTCATCCGCTGGATAAGGCGTGCACTCGTCAAAAATCATCACGATGTCGGAGCCAAGATCGCGCTGCACCTGCATCGACTCTTCAGGCCCCATGAACACTTTGGAACCGTCCACCGGTGAGGCGAAGGTCACGCCCTCCTCTTTGATCTTGCGCATGGCGCCCAGGCTGAACACCTGGAAACCACCGGAGTCGGTGAGGATCGGGCCTTGCCACTTCATGAAGTCATGCAGGTCGCCATGCTTCTTGATCACTTCCGTGCCCGGGCGCAGCCACAGGTGGAAGGTGTTGCCCAGGATGATCTCGGCACCGGTGGCAACGATGTCACGCGGCAGCATGCCTTTGACGGTGCCGTAGGTGCCCACCGGCATGAAGGCCGGGGTTTCTACGGTGCCACGCGGGAACGTGAGGCGACCACGACGAGCCTTGCCATCCGTGGCCAACAATTCAAACGACATACGACTCATAATTGCTCCTCAAGGCCCGCTTCTTTAGGAGCAGTCGGCGCAGGGTTACGGGTGATAAACATCGCATCACCGTAGCTGAAAAAACGGTATCCATTATCGATGGCGGCTTTATACGCCGCCATTGTTTCGGGATAACCCGCGAAGGCCGACACCAGCATCAACAGCGTGGATTCCGGCAAATGGAAATTGGTCACCAGGCAATCGACCACATGGAATGGTCGGCCCGGGAAGATAAAGATATCGGTGTCGCCACTGAACGGCTTGAGCACACCATCACGCGCCGCACTCTCCAGCGAGCGCACGCTGGTGGTACCCACCGCGATAACACGACCGCCGCGCGCCTTGCACGCCGCCACCGCATCCACAACTTGCTGGCTGACTTCCAGCCACTCGCTGTGCATATGGTGGTCTTCGATGTTATCCACACGCACCGGCTGAAACGTGCCGGCCCCCACGTGCAGGGTCACATAGGCGCTTTCGACACCCTTGGCGGCAATCGCATCCAGCAGCGGCTGGTCGAAGTGCAGGCCGGCCGTTGGCGCGGCCACGGCGCCGAGGCGCTGCGAATATACCGTCTGGTAGCGCTCGCGGTCCGAGTCTTCGTCGGGGCGGTCGATATAAGGAGGCAGCGGCATATGGCCGACGCGCTCCAGCAGCGGCAACACTTCTTCGGCGAACTTGAGTTCGAACAACGCGTCATGGCGCGCAACCATCTCGGCTTCGCCGCCGCCATCGATGAGGATGCTCGAACCCGGTTTCGGCGATTTGCTGGAGCGCACATGGGCCAGCACGCGATGGTTGTCCAGCACCCGCTCTACCAGAATTTCCAGCTTGCCGCCGGACGCTTTCTGGCCAAACAGCCGTGCCGGAATCACCCGGGTATTGTTAAACACCATCAAATCGCCTGGGCGCAAATGCTCAAGCAAATCAGTGAATTGACGGTGTGCGAGGGCACCGCTCACCCCGTCCAGGGTCAGCAGTCGACTGGCGCGACGCTCGGCCAAAGGGTGGCGAGCGATCAGCGAATCAGGGAGCTCAAAAGTAAAGTCAGCAACGCGCATGATAGGGTTCGTCTAGCAGGGCCGGGGAGTCTAGCGGAAATAGTGAAAATAGACCATGAAACGTGATTGACCAACGGTAATCTCATCTCTATACTTCGCCGCCATTGAGCCCTGATGGCGGAATTGGTAGACGCGGCGGATTCAAAATCCGTTTTCGAAAGGAGTGGGAGTTCGAGTCTCCCTCGGGGCACCATCTTAAAGAAAGACCTTGAATTTCAAGGTCTTTTTTTTCGTCTGTAGAAAAGTGCACGACCGGCTGGTTTGTTGCTCGGCGCACGCGGGCTTCAACAAAAGCGCGTAGTCGATGAACGGCTTATCACTAACAGCGCACTCTCCAGCCAACCAAACCCCACATGCTCCTGTTCCAACCTGACCCCAGCCCCCAGTCGGTTGTCGCGCAGTTCGTCGAACAACCTACGCTCCTCTGGCGTCAGGCAAGGTAAATCGTGAACCACCTGCCGGCTTTCCTGGCCCCACAGTGCCTTGTGGGCATCCAGAGTTTGGTGATCCATCAATAATGACTCGACATGCCCAAACTTGCGGCGTAGTTGGTCAAGGATGGCAAAGCCATGGGTATCAATATCGCCCCAGTAATAGATCGTGCAGCGTGACAACCACGTTGCTCGTCCCAGGGTTTCCCAGCCATAGCCTTTACCAAAGATCACAATGGCCTCTGGTACGGATGGAAAGGCGAGGAAGTTGGTCTCGTTTTCGGTCACGAACACTCGCGTTACCGCAATGTCCAGCCGGGAGAAGCTCACGGCGTCGAGGGTGATGTCAGGCATATCGGGGCCGGGAAGCAGGGCCAGAGCAGGGTCCAGCACACGAAAGCGAAGCGCAGCGGTTTTTTCAAGGAAGCCGTAGCGGGCACAAAACTGCGAGGCGCCTTTGTGCTGTCCGGCGATGGCCTGCGCCGGCAGGGCTCGGTCGAACAGCTCGCTCAAGACGGCTTTGTGACCTTCGATAAACTTGGTGTGGATGCCCGGAATATCGACCTGCCGCAGGTAGATTCCAGGCTGTGGGTGTTGCCTCATCCACTCCACCACATCCAAAAGTGCAGACCAGTGCGGTGCGAGGGCTATGGCCTGCAAAGGCCGAACGCCCAGCCAGCCGACCAGTGAAGGTTGCCGCTGAAGGGTCAGTTCAAGCACACCGCGCAAGGCTTGCAGCTCTGCCTGTTTGCCGATCAGCGCGATGGCATCTTCGGCCGAGTCCAGCCACACAAACGCAGGCAACCGCTGCAGGCCTATAACCCGATGGTTGATGTCCCGCCATTGAATACGAAGACCATCGACAGCACCGAGCTGTGCGACCCACCTGCGAACGTCTTCGAAGTGTTCACTTAACTGCCTCGTGTCCGGCCCTTTCAACGCAAGGCGTCGTGGCTCCCAGGGCTCCCCCGCTGCCAGCGCGCGCAGTAAGTCCCCGCGAAGCCAAAGACGCAGCACCTGTTGCTTGAGGTCCTGCACCGTGGTCCAGTTCATCGTGAAAAATCACCTCGATTCTCCCGGTACTCCTCAATCGACAAATTGCGTAATCGGGAGGCCTTACCGCCCTCGTTTTGCACAAACCCCACGCTGGAAACAAAGGGCTCGATAATATGGATTTTCTGTAAGGGGGTGACGATCAGCAATTGCAGGTTGAGTTGTTCAAATAACCTCAAGCCATATTCGGCTGATTCGTCGGAGCCACGGCCGAATGCTTCATCAATCACCACAAAACGGAACGAGCGCGAACGCACGGCGCCCCATTCCAAACCGAATTGATAGGCCAGACTGGCCGCCAGGATCGTGTAGGCCAGCTTTTCCTTCTGCCCACCCGACTTGCCGCCCGAGTCTGAATAATGCTCGTGCTCGCGGTCATCCTCGCGCCAGCGTTCGCTTGCGGCAAACAGGAACCAATTGCGCACGTCGGTCACTTTGGCGGTCCAACGCCGATCTTGTTCAGACAATCCTTCCCGCCCACGAAAGCGATCAATAATGGTTTTGACTTTGAGGAATTTACTCTCCGAATACTGGGCGTCTTCGGAGCCGGTCAAGGCGCCTTCGGTGCAGGCGCGCAATTGCATCTGGAAGTCACGAATATCGGCGTCCGGGCTCAATTGCGACTCCAGCACAATATAGCGGCCGGGGTTATAGTCTATCTGCCCCAAGGATTCATTGATCCGGCCAATACGCTCTTTGATGGTCTCCCGCTCTCGCGCCAGTTGCCCGTTGAAGTTGGCGATCTCATTGATGGTATTGACGTTGAGCAACTCCTTGAAGCGCTCTTCAAAACGCGGCAGGTCGTCACGATTGAGTTGATCCAACAGGTTGCGGTATTCGTCGACCGCGTTAAGATCAGCATCGAACTCGCTGGTTTCCAGCTTGTAGGCTTCCTTGAAGGCCGCCATGGCGCGGATAATCTTGTCTCGCAGACGCTCCAACGCTTTGGCTTCGGCATCCATTTTGCCTTGCAGGGCTTCGCGCACTTCCCGTTCGGCGTTGTCACAGGATTCTACGGTCAACAGGCGCTCGCCCAGCACCTGGGCACGCAGGGCCTCCAAGTGGAGCCGCGTGGTGTCTGCGATTGTGATTATCAAGTTGAAGGTTTCGACTCGAAGCGCAATGGCGACTTCGTGCTTGGCCTGCACGCTACCCAACTCCTTGTCCAGCCTGGAGATTTCTTCTTCCGTCAGCCCCAGCGTGTCTTGCATGGTTTTCAGTTGCGCCGTCAGTTGCAGCAAGGTGTCACTGGCGGCTTCCAACAGGATCTTTTCATCCTGCAAGCGCGCCACGAAGGTCGCACACTCTGCCCAGTCAATTTCCCGGTAGTCGGTGAATTCATTGAGCGCGGCCAACGACTCAAGCTGCTGACGCAACTGGCTGCGCTGTTTTTCGGCAGCGGCGATATGTGCGCCAATGTCGGCCAACTGCACTTGCAGACGCTCTTTTATCGACTCAAGCGCAACGATTTTTTCTGCGTTGCTCCAGCCCAGCACGTATCGGCTGCGGTCATCCAACCGATGTCGATCATCCTTCTCGTGCCGCTCACCAGCGCCCTTGATCTGCCCCGACAAAGACAACGCACGCAGCTCTCGACGAAATTGCTCCGGCGTGTCGCAACAGGCGTAATTAAAACGATGGCTCAGTTCGCGCACCAGCCAGGCGTAAAACGCTGAGTCCGGTTTTACACTGAGTTTTGTGACCAGCGACTGTGGATGCAGATCCGGGGCATCTGACTGGCGCACAGAACGGACCCGGAAATACACCAGCCGGCCCGCCAGGTGGGTTTTATCCACCCATGCCGCGACCTGATTGTAATGTTCATCCGGCACCAACAGCGCCAGGCCGAAATTGTGCAACACACGCTCAATGGCACCCTCCCACGGGCGATGCTCTTCGCGCACCTGCAATAGCTCACCGACGAAGGGCATGACGTCTTCTGCCAGCCCCAACGCCAGACACATGGCCATGCGCAACTTGATCTGTGCGTCGGGGATATTGCTGCGCCGCGCCTTGAGACTGGTGATTTCACTGTCCAGTGCCTGGTGTTCACGCCGCCCCTGGCGCAACGAAACGCCCCATTCCGTGATCTGGTTTTGCAGGTCGGCTTCCTGGATGCCCGACCGTTCTCGACGCGTTTGCAGTTGCTGTCCAAGACGAGTGAACGCCGCTTCATCCTCAATGGGCGACTCGCCCACGGCGACAAGTAATTGCCCGTGGCGCTGCGCACGCTGGTGGCGGCGCTCGCGTTCGGTATCGTACTTGCGTATTTCTATCGCCAACTGCTCGAGACGATCACCGCCCTGCTCGGCCACCGCACGCTTGAGGGACTCGACGTCCAGTCGCTGACGATCACGCTGCTCGATCTGACGCTCCTTTTGCACACCGAGTCGATGTTGATCCTGTGCCAGCAGTTGCAGGCGTCGATCCAAGAGCGTCAGCTTGAGTTCGGAAAACCAGGGTTTGAGCGCCTCCCGACAATCACGCAAGCGGTCCTGCTCGGCACACAGGCCCTGGTACTTGTCGCAATCGGCCACCAACGGCTCAAGCAACACTCGCTGTTGTTTGGCTTTGAGCACGGCCTCATGGGCTCGGCTCAGATCATCGAAGTGGGCGATCAGCGCAATGATGCGGGCGGCGACATCAAAGGGTTCAAGCATATGGCTGCGCACAAAATCGGTCAGGTTACCCACAGATTTCATCGAGACCGTTTGATGAAACAGCTCCAGTGCCTGCTCGTTATCAATGCCAAGGCGACGCCGGAACCACGCACCGTACTTGGGAAAGCTGTCTTGAATATCCGCCCCGCTGTTACGGAGCCGCTTGCGCAGTTGCGGGATGTCCGAGCCAAAGTCGGCAAAGTCCGTTGTGATGCACAGGTCTCGCTCGGCCCCTACGTAAAAGCGCTCGGGCTGGCTTTGTCCGTCTTTCATCCAGAACACCTGGGCCAGGGTTACCGTTTGATCGTAACCGGCATTATGAAACACCCCGAGAATCACCGAATAGCTGTTGTGGTCACGAAGGGCGACGGGTTTGGCGGCACCAGTGACATCACTGCGCTCCGATTTGTAATGGCCCAAGACATAGGAGCGCAGGCTTCGCTCCTTGTTCTCGGCACCGGCGGCCTTGTTATAGGCAATTCGTTGAGTGGGCACCAGCAAAGTGGTCAGAGCATCCACAAGCGTCGACTTGCCTGAACCGATGTCCCCCGTCAGGAGACTGTTTCTGCCCTCGGGTAACAGCGTCCACACCCGTTGATCGAAGGTGCCCCAGTTAAAGACCTCCAGGCGTTTTAAGCGAAAGCCGGACAGGCTGTCATCACCGACAAAGTCCAACTCGGGCAGCAATAAATCACTCATGGCGCAACCTCCTGTTCGCTGTATGGCGAGGCAGGCCTCTCCCCGCCCAGATAGGCACGGTACTCACTCAGTCGGGTGTCGAACTCAGACAGCCACTGAGCATCCACGAACGCCTTCAAAATGCGTCGCACCTCATAACTGAGTGGGCCACTACTGCTCTTGAGACGCCGCAAAAAGCCCAGGTCGACGACCTTGCCGATATGCGTGTCGATCTGGTCGACCAGCCGCGCTTCGTTGCTGCTGTCGGGCAGGAACACGCGAATCAGTTCGACGAAGTCATCGCGGGTCAACACCAGCCGTGTTTCACCGCCACTGGCATCGAACTCCGCGAGTTTTTTACGCAGCAAGGCCAGGAGAAGGCTCACCGGAAATGACAACGGCCGTCGCGCAATCAGGCGCGGCACGCGAACCGTCGGTTCATCTTGTGCAGGTTCGTTTCGGCTTCTTAGAAAGGCGTACCCTTCGGCCTCATCCAGCATCAGCTCCAAACCCAGCACCGTCACGTAATCCCTTACTCGGGTTTGCAAGTTGAGCAACACACTCCACAAGCGCTCGTCAGCTTCGTGATACATCACCCCTTTAAGCAGCAAAACCAGCAGCGTCGATAAATCCGCCGCGCCACCGTCCATAACCACACCCGATGCGGGTTGATCTTCGCTCATCCTTGCCTCACAAAAATAATGCGTGCCAACCGTGCGTGCTTCTGCACCGGGCGGCCATCACGATCCTTCGCAACCCACGCAATCGGCTCGTCCTGGGTATCGTCGATAACGGTGGTAAAGGTTTCACTGCCTAAATGGAGATACGCCACCAATTCGGCCAACCCCTGCTGCAACGGCAGCAACCGGGTCAGTTCATGCAGGGTAATTTGCGAACGTACCTGCAAGGTTTGACGAATATGACCGGCCAATCGAACCAGATCGACGGCCTGGTCGTTATACAAAGCACTGATATCGATGTGTTCGTCGCCAACTTGCACTGCCATACCGGCAAAGTCGGGCTTTACAGTTAAGGTGTGCAATGGACGTTCCATGGGCAATTCAATCCCGGCGGCCACGTCAGCCATGTCCATGAAGGCCCCCACGGGCGCTTGCTCACGCAGGCCCAGCGCCTTGGCTTCAACCCCGTGCAAAATGTCCATGATGCGGCGGTTCTCCAACCAAACCTGATCGTCTAGAAACCGACGCAATTGCTGGGACAGCTGAGCGACCATGCGCTGGGTGTGTTCACCGGCCTCCAGCCAGTCGTAATGCACCCGCCGAGTACGAATATCCGGCTTGAGCTCCATCACCGGCGCCAAGGCCAGTACGCGCGCAAGCATATGCGTCAATTCCTCCTGACGACTACTCGACATCAAAAAACCCCAAAATGCCCTGAAACTGCGGCCTTGGTCCGACTCGGAAATGGCGTCGCGCTCGCCCATGATTTGCTCCAGCAACGCGCCTTTGGCACCTTCCCACAAGGCAATCCGCTCTCGTACACGCCGGTCGAGCAGACGAAAGTTGTGCTCGACCTCGCGGAAGTCAGCAAGCAACTCCCGTGATAACTGAGTGAATTGCTGAAAGCGATCTTTAAGCGCCGTATCATCAAGCAGCGGCACATCACCGCTCAGAATTTGTGCAATTTCCGCATCCAGCTCATCACGGCGTTTACGTAAGTCGGCAACACGCTTGGCCGGGTCGGTCTCGCTACCTTCACTCATTTGCTTAAGCAACTCGAACAGCGTCAATAAGCGTGACTCGGTACCGACGAATCCTCGCTCGGCGAGGGTCGCCAACCAGGCAATGGCTTTCTCGGTGGATGGGGTGAGGTCGAACTGCGGTTCGTCATCGTCTTGACGATAGAATTTGCGCAGCCAACCCTTTTCCGGACTGGCCCATTCATTGAGGTACTGCAACGCAGGCTTGGGGAAAACATCGTCATCCAGCTGCCGGCGCAAGACGTAAAGTTCGTCTTCCAAGGACTCGGCCAAATAAGCGGCAGAAATACTCCGAACATTGGGCGCGACAAAAGCACGATGTAAAAAGCTCGCAACCAGCGGGCCATGGTCCGACCGTAAGAGGCGCCAGGCCGGATGGTGCGTGCGCAAGCTTTCAAGAGTGGCGTAATCCATCGCTCACCGTTTCGCAGATTGATTAACGGATAACAGTGGCGGGAATCACGAACTTTTTCCACTTTTTAGTAGCACAACTAGCCGAATGGGTAGGTACGCGCCGGCTGGAAATCGATGAGCGAGTGCAGCGCACTGCTTGCCGACTATCGCGACCGTATGCGATCCATGAACCACATCACACCGACTCGAAGGTGGGTTCCCGTGGCATGCAAAATCTCCTGCCTCGGCTTGATTACGGCGCTCGCATGATTCTCTGACTATGACTCAGGCCCGGTGCAGATTGGCGCGTCCGCGAGGACAACCGCACTGAATGGCACTATAAAATACGTCAAAACTGGATCTTTTATCGATCCATTTTTCATTTACAGTCAGCCAAGCCCTAAGCATTTAACAGTGATTGTTAATTCTGCTTGAACGTCGAAAACTCCGTAAGCGCTCCATAAACCCCACCTAGCAAAAGGCGGGCAGAGCGTTTAGCCATACACCTGAGGCGTACAGTTCCAAGGCAGCAAGGCTTCGTAATCTTCAACTGATGCCGCCTGCGGCAACCGCTCCAGTGTGTGGCGCAGCCACGCATAGGGCTCCTGACCGTTGGCTTTGGCTGTCTCGACTAGGCTGTAGAGCCGAGCACTGGCCGTCGCGCCGTTGGGCGTGTCGCTGAACAACCAGTTCTTTCTACCGATCACGAAGGGTCTGATGGCGCGTTCGGCTGGGTTATTGTCGATCGGCAAATAGCCTTCCTCGACATACCGCTCAAGTTTGTTCCAGTTGTTGGCCAGATAGGTTACGGCTTTGCCCAGTGCGTTCTGCGTTGTGACATAGGGGAGCGTTTTATCGACCCAAGCCTTTAGCTCGCTCATCACATGGCAACTTAAATCCTGACGACCTCGTTTGCGGCCATCATCGCTACTTTCTTTGTACGCGATCTCGATGCCGTATAGCTTGCTGATCAGCTTCAACGCTATATCCGCACGTCCCGTCCTGCCTTTGGGTTGCAGTTTCTGCGCTTCAACAAACTTGCGCCGTGCATGAGCCCAACACCCCAAACGCTCGACGCCATCCTGCGCGCCCAGTGCGTTGTAACCGGCGTAATCGTCTGTCATCAAATAGCCGCGATAGCCTTCGAGCAGACGCACTGGTACTTCCTGCGCACGGCTGGTGGAGTAGTCGAAAAGGATCACCGGTTTGTCGGGCGGACCGCCGGTCTGCACCCACATCCAGGACTGACTGCCGGGCTGTCGGCTTGTCTCTTTCAAGACCTGAACGCGAGTTTCATCGCAGTGGATAACGCGGCTTTCCAGCAGTTGATCGCGCATCAGATTCAGCAGTGGCTGAACATGCTCACCGCACTGGATGACCCAGCGGGCCAGGGTTTGGCGCGGAACGTCGACGCCGTGACGGCTCAGCACTTTTTCAAAGCGGTGAAGCGGCAAACCATCCACGTACTTGGTGGTCAGCAGCATGGCCAGCACGCTGGGGCTGGCCATGCTTTTTTCGATCAGTTGGGCCGGTTTGTCTGCTGTTATGGGAGCTATTTCGCAGTCGCGGCAGCCGTATACCTTGCGCACGTGCTTGATAACTCGGATCTGCATCGGCACGATTTCAAGCTGCTCGCTGACTTCCTCGCCAATGGCGTGCTTGCGGCAGCCACATACGCACGTCAGTTCATGCTCAGGAAGTTCGTGGATGATTTCAATGCGCGGCAGGTCGGCGGGCAAAGGCTTGCGTTTGCCGCGCCGCTTGGCGGGTGAAACCGCCTCTTCCTCAGCGGATTCGTCGACGGGTTCTACTTCGTGTTCTGCTTCGTTGAACAACGCCATTTGCGGCGTCGCAGGATCGACCGCTTGCTCGGATTGTCGGCCAAACAGTCGCTGGCGCAGCAGGGCAACCTGTTCTTCAAGAAAGCCGACTCTGGACTGCATCTTCGCAAGCATCTGCTTGAGCAATTCGGGGTCATCGGGAAGGTTTTCGGGCATGTGATTCATGCCCTGGATTATACCGAATCAGGCCACGAATCGCGGCGTCAAAACCTGATGAGGGCGATTACGCCAGAGGTCGAAACCATCCAATAGCCAGTTAAGTTCCTGCACGGTCAAAACAATAGCTTCGTCGCCAGCCTCGGGCGACGTTTTGAAACGCTCGGATTCGAGACGCTTGAGCCACAGGCAGAAACCGTTGCGTTCCCAGTACAAGATCTTCACGCGGTTACGCGGCTTGTTGAGAAAAACGAAAAGCACCGGGTCGAATACCGCTACCTTGATATCCAGCTCGACCAGCGCGGCCAGGCCGTCAATGGATTTTCGAAAGTCCACGGGTTTGGGGTAGAGATAGACTTTTTCGACTTTGGCATCGGGTCGCATCATGACGGATGGCTCCTGAGGGAATCGGGAGAACAGCATCCGGGATCAGCTAAACGCATTGAATGTGGTGTTTATGGAGCGCTTACAAAACTCCCACGTGCGGAAAGTCAGTATGAGTTATAAAAACCACTTTATTGGTGCAGGCGCGGCCGCTCTGGTAGTGCTGTCAGTGTTCTACCTACCCACTATAGAACCTCCTACCCGGCAGGACTTTGCAAAGTATCCGTCGCTTCGACAAAAATGGTTCACAACATGCGACTTACGCAGCAACCTCGCAGAAGTTAATCAAACAGGATGCAAGCATTTACAAGAATGGCAGGCTGCTAATAAATTATCTGTTCTTGATAATTTGATGAATCAAAACCTGGGTAAGTAACTAACAGCAGCGCGACCGAGCATGAGCCATGCGTACTGCGCGATAAAGTTTTCGCGTGATGGTCTGCGCGATTCTTTCGACCGCCCAAAACAAAACCCCTGATTGCGTTAGCAATCAGGGGTTTCGGAATTTAATCTTGACGATGACCTACTCTCACATGGGGAAACCCCACACTACCATCGGCGATGCATCGTTTCACTACTGAGTT